>DEIT01000089.1:18005-39570 GCA_002352635.1 Hyphomicrobiaceae bacterium UBA2767
GCTCCCGGCGAGGTCTCGGCTGAGCAGCTCAAGGAGCTGCATATCAGGTTGAACTTGCCCAAGACCTGATGCGGGATGTCATGGATTCGCAGCGACGACTCCCCTAAGCTTGCTATGCGCGAATTCTGCGTACGCAAAAGGGGGAACACGACATGCCGAGTAACATGTCGGATTTGTCGGATGAGTTGAAATCCGGCGCACTTATCTATCACTCGCAGCCCAGACCTGGAAAACTCGAAATTACCGCGACAAAACCGCTGGTGAACCAGCGTGATCTGGCGCTTGCTTATTCTCCCGGTGTTGCAGCCGCTTGTGAGGCTATCGCGGAAGATGCCGCCGAGGCAGCCAACCTCACGACGCGCGCAAACCTCGTCGCCGTCATAACAAATGGCACGGCCGTGCTTGGTCTTGGAGCCATCGGACCGCTGGCGTCAAAGCCGGTGATGGAGGGGAAGGCCGTCCTGTTCAAGAAATTCGCCGGCATCGATGTGTTCGATATAGAGGTCGACGCCCTGGAGGCGGACCGTTTTTGCGATGTGGTTTCGGCTCTTGAACCGACATTCGGCGGTATCAACCTGGAAGACATCAAGGCGCCGGAATGCTTTGAGATTGAGGATCAGCTGCGCGAGCGGATGAACATTCCGGTCTTCCATGACGATCAGCATGGCACTGCGATCATCGTTTGTGCAGCCATCCGCAACGGGTTGAAACTCGCCAAGAAGCCCTTGTCCAAAGCAAAGATCGTGACGTCCGGGGCAGGGGCGGCAGCGCTCGCCTGCCTCAACCTGCTTGTCGCGCTCGGTGCCAACCCTAAGAACATCTGGGTCACGGATATTGACGGCGTGGTCTACAAGGGCCGCAAGAAGAGCATGGACCGGTGGAAGTCGGTGTTTGCTCAGGATACCGACAAGCGCACGCTGGGCGAGGTCATCGACAAGGCGGATGTCTTCCTGGGCCTTTCAGCCGGAGGCGTTTTGAAGCCCGACATGGTCAAGCGCATGACCAAGAAACCACTCATCATGGCGCTGGCGAACCCGAACCCCGAGATCACGCCGGAGGACGCTCGCAAGGCCGCTCCGAACGCCATGATCTGCACCGGCCGGTCCGACTATCCCAACCAGGTCAACAACGTCCTGTGTTTTCCCTACATATTCCGTGGTGCCCTCGATGCCGGCGCAACAGCGATCAACGACGAGATGAAGATTGCCGCCATCGAGGCTATCGCGGCGCTGACGCACGAGGCCTCGTCAGATGTTGCCGCCAAAGCCTATGAGGATGCCGTCCATACCTTTGGCCCGAACTACCTCATTCCGTCTCCGTTCGATCCGCGGCTGATCTTGCGGATCGCGCCGGCTGTTGCACGTGCGGCTGAGGAAACCGGCGTTGCCACGCGGGCGATTGAGGATTTCGACGCCTACGAAGAAAAGCTCAACCGTTTTATTTTCCGTTCCGGCACCATCATGAAGCCGGTGTTCCAAACTGCGAAAGCTGATCCCAAGAAGGTGATCTACGCCGAAGGCGAGGATGAGCGCATCCTGCGTGCTGCGCAGATCGTGCTTGAGGATGGTATTGCAAAACCTGTTCTCATTGGCCGGCCCGACGTTGTCGAAGGGCGGCTCGAACGGCACGGCCTTGCCATCAGGCCTGGCAAGGATTTCGAACTCGTAAACCCGCAGAGTGACCCGCGCTTCCGCGACTATGTCGACACCTATTACGACCTCACGTGTCGCAAGGGCATTACGATGGAAAACGCCCAGACGATGGTGAGGACGCGAGCAACCGTAATCGCGGCCCTCGCGGTCAAGCGTGGCGAGGCCGATGCGATGATCTGTGGCCTGCATGGCCGATATTTGCGTCACCTGAAGCATATTGACGAAGTGATCGGCATGGCTCCGGGCGTGCGTGATTTTTCAGCCCTCAGCCTGGTTATCGTGTCGAGGGGTGCGTATTTCCTCGCTGACACTCAAGTCTCGGTAGATCCCAAGGCCGAGGAAATTGCGGAAATGGTGCTGCTGACGGCGGAGCATGTGCGCTGCTTCGGCATTACGCCGAAAATTGCTCTCCTCTCTCATTCCAGTTTCGGCAGTTCGAATGCTGGAAGTGCTCAAAAAATGCGAGATGCGCTCGATCTGCTGCGCGAGAAGGATCCGGATCTGGAAGTGGAAGGGGAGATGCATGGGGACGCAGCGCTTGACGCGGCCTACCGCGAACGCGAATTCCCAAACTCAAGACTGACGGGCGAAGCCAATATTCTCATCATGCCTGATCTCGATGCGGCCAATATCTCCTATCAGTTGATCAAGGGCATGGCTGATGCGCTGCCTGTCGGGCCCATTTTGTTGGGGGCGGCGAAGCCCGCGCATATTCTGACACCGTCAGTAACCGCGCGGGGTGTCGTTAACATGACAGCGATCTCCGTGGTCGATGCCCAGAGAAACGATGCTTGAGTGAATTGGCTCGTCTCTGTCCCCGACGATGTGGTCTTGGCATGTGTCTCTGCCGGGGCTATCCCTTGGGAGCCATGGGTCAAATGCGGACGTGGTGGAACTGGTAGACACACGGGACTTAAAATCCCGAGGGGGGTAACCCCCGTGCGGGTTCGAGTCCCGCCGTCCGCACCAACATCTCCAAGAAGAACAGGCGAGCCGGCCCTTAGGCTTCAAGCACCACAGTTTCTGCCGTGTTCGGATCACACGCCTTCTTGTACTCATTGATCTTGTTCAGAGCCGCTACAAGTTCGGCCTGGAGGCTGGCCAGTTGTACTTTCAGCTCTTGAATTTTGCCGGCTTTGGCTTGCACTTCCAGTTGTTCGCATGCGGCAGCCAACCTGACGGCTCCAATATTGCCGCACATCGATTTAAGCGCATGGGCTGCATCGGCGATCTGTTTCTCACCCCCGTCACGAGCCGTCTCGGCAAGCTTCAGCAATGCAGCGGGCGCATGCTGTTCAAAGAGCGTGAGAACGCGGGCAACCAACTCTCCCGCCTCATTGATGTCGCATCCGATGGCGTCGCACAGCACGCTTTCATCGATGATTGCCAGTTGGCCTGCTTGTTCCGAAGCGGTCGCGGGCTGGGTTTCGGTTTCTTGTAGTGGCGGCACCTCGCTGGCTTGGCGCATTTCTTCGGGCAGAAAACGTTCGAAGGCTTCCGCGAGGTCCGTGATCCGGAAGGGTTTGGTCATGTAGCTGTCCATGCCCGCTTCACGCCACTCCTCGGCACTGGTTCCCGCAACGTGGGCCGTCAAGGCAACGATCGGAACACGACGCCCGGTAGCGGTTTCGGCGGCGCGAATCTGCCGGGTCGCCTCGAAGCCGTCCACTTCCGGCATACTGCAGTCCATGAAGATGAGATGATAGATTTTCTCGTTTGCTGCACGCACTGCCGCCGCGCCGTCCTCAACCAGATCTGGCAGCACTGCCATTTGTCTCAGAGCTTCAGCGACGACTTCCCGGTTTACCGGGCTGTCGTCGGCAACCAGGACATCGGCCCCGTCATATGAAGGCGGCTTGGTACTTTCGTGACGTTCCAGGAGCGATTGGCCTCTTGGCTTGCCATTCTCAAGTCTGTCGACCAGTCCGTGAATGGCATTGCGGGAAACCGGACGCATCAGCACGTCGTGCGCCCGCTCAGATCTGATCAGTTCATCGGAATGAACATCTCCGAGTTGAGAGACACAAACCAGATAGGGCGATCCATTTGCGCCAATGGCAGTTTCAGGAATTCCGGCGATCAATTCCGGTTCTGCCAACACGAGGTCTGTTCCTTGTTGCAATGCGGTGGCGAGCTCGCCACCGGTGACCGACACGACTTCGATGCCGCGGTCCGTCAGATAGTCGGCGATTGATTGGCAGGTAGCATTGCCATCGACAGAGACGGCGCATTTGCGCAGGTTACAATTCTCGCGGGAGTTTCCGCTTTCTGGAACGTCGGCAATTTCCGGGCACTCTACGGTAAAGAAAAACTCCGAACCCGCACCCTCGACGCTCGCGACCGCAATCTCTCCATTCATGGCCGATACCAGTCGTTTGCAGATTGCGAGCCCCAGGCCTGTTCCGCCGAAGCGGCGAGTGGTGGTCTGATCGGCCTGGGAGAAGGACTCAAAGACCGTCGCAAGCTTGTCTTGCGCAATGCCGATGCCGGTATCGTGGACCGCAAAGCGCAGCATGCTGGCACTGTCTGAATTGTCGATACTGACAACCACTTTCACATGCCCGCTATCGGTGAATTTCAGGGCATTGTTGACCAGGTTTGAGAGGACTTGATTTAGCCTGATGGGGTCGCCTGTGATGGCCATCGGAACGCCGGGCGCGACATAACCCGCCAGGTCGAGCCCTTTGCTTGACGCCTTGTCCCAGAACAGGCTGAGCACGTCATCAACAACGGCCGCGGGGTCAAGGCTGATCCGCTCAAGCTCCATCTTGCCTGACTCGATTTTTGAGAAGTCCAGGATGTCATTGATGATCGTGAGCAGGCTCTGGCCGGATTTGACGACAATATCAGCATAGCGGCGGTACCTGTCAGCCAGGTTAGCCGATGCAAGGAGTTCCGCCATCACCAGCATCCCGTTCATCGGTGTGCGGATTTCGTGGCTCATGGTGGCGAGGAAATCGGACTTTGCGGCATTAGCGTCTTCAGCAACGTCCTTTGCGAGCCTGAGGTCGTGCGTGCGCTCATCAACTGTTTGCTCAAGCTCTTCGCGGTGCCGGGCCAGGCGGTCATCTCGAGCGCGTATTTGCACCAGCATCTTGTTGAACGTGGCGACCAGTACGCCGGTCTCGTCGTCGGATGCATGGTCTACGGATTGCTCGAAATTCTGGGACTGTTCCACTTCGAACATGGTTTGCGTCAGCTTGCGCAGCGGGTCGGTAATGCGCCGCTGCAGCCTGAATGCAATGATGACACCGATGGCACCGGAGAGAATTGCGGCGGCAAGCCCGGTAAGCAGGCCTTCAATCAGGCTATGGCGCAGGTCATCAGTTTTGACCAAAACCTTTAGCCGGCCGATCTGTTCACCACCTTTCATGACGTCGACACCGACGTCGAGCGAAGAGCGGAGGAAAATCGGTAACTCGGCGTGCTCTTCAAGTGAAACAGCGGAGCCGAGCTCGGCGAGGACATTACCTGAAAGGTCTTCCACCCTTGCATGGGAGAAAGATGGAATCTTACCGATAGCGCGTAGCGTCTTGAGGATCGCTATCCGGTCGCGGGCTGCAACCGGGTCGGCGACCGCGGATGCAAATATGTTTGCGGTGGCGGTTATTTCTGCAGTCTTCGCCGCAGAGTAGCGCATTGTTTCGCGCCAGCTGTTCGCGGCTGTAACAAGCAGGATCGTTGTTACGATCCCAACGAGGACGACACCGATGATCTTGCGCCGGATCGTCGAACGCACCGCGAGTGAAGGAGGCGGACTTGCAGGCGACACGAATCGTTCTCCGGTTTGAAGGCAAAACTCACCCCGCATCCTAGGAGAACGTGGTTAACCGACTCTCTCTGTTCTTGATCGCGTTAGGCGACTGTCAACCGTGACCAGCAATTCGAGAAAAGTTTACTCAATTGCAATCCATGGTTGTTTTAATGGCTGCTTACTACCGTAGGCCAGAATGGCTGCAAGGGACGCGAGAATGGCGATCAGAGGGAACTTACCGGGCAAGTTTGCTCGTTTAATCGGGCGTTTTGCACGCAATGCGAGCGGTGCAACGGCCATTCTGTTTGCAGTTGCACTTCCGGTCCTTCTGATGGCGGTGGGCGGCGGAATTGATTATGCGAGCCTTTCTTTACAGAAGAGCCGGTTGCAGGTGGCATCGGACGCAGCCGCTGTTGCAGCGGCGCGCGAGCTGCACCTTGCCAACGCGGAGCCCGCCCGTCTTCAGCCAATTGTTGAAAGTGTCGTCAATGCGAATCTTGGGGATCGTGCATCAGGCGTCGACGTAAAAACGACGGCGACCGTCGATCCTCTCGCTGTCACCGTCGATCTCAAACAGAGTTTCGATGGCTTTTTTCTCAATCAGTTCCTCAACACCCAACTTGGGGCGCATTCCGTCGCGCGTGTTTCGGGCGGGACCGCTCTGTGCGTCCTTGCACTGGACGAACGCGCTCGCGGAAATATTACACTGGAGATGAGCGCGCGGCTTACCGGGAATGAGTGTGCCGTCTATTCCAATTCGCGTAGTCCTACAGGAATCATTTCCAAGAATGGGGCGCGCCTCGAGGCCGGGCTGATTTGCTCGACCGGCGGGACCGAAGGCGGTTCGTCCAACTTTGAGCCTGAGGCGCTGACCGATTGCCCGCCAATGGAAGACCCGCTGGCCAACAGGCCGGAACCGCCGGTTGGTTCCTGCACCGAAACCGATCTGAATATTGGTGGTGTGAAAGCCAATCAGGGGCAACAGGTTAAAGGGCTCAACGAGGAAACAAAGGCGGAATCCAAAGGCAAGGAAGAAAAAGCCGACAAGGACTCAGGCCCACCCGCGAGCGACGAGTCAGAGACCGTGACCTTGAAGCCTGGAACCTATTGCGGCGGCATCGCGATCGGCGGTGCTTCCCAGGTCACGCTGCTGCCAGGCATCTATGTCATCAAGGACGGCCCGCTGTTTGTTACCGACTACGCAACGCTGGAAGGCAAGAATGTCGGGTTCTACTTCGTTGGCAGGGGCGCCACCCTGTTGTTCGATGCCAACACGATGATCAGCCTTGCCGCGCCGGAAAGCGGGCCAATGGCCGGTCTTCTGTTTTTTCAGTCTCGCGATGCGAAGATCAATGAACGGTTCAGCATCCTGAGCGACAACGCCCGTGTGCTTGAGGGCACGCTGTATATCCCCAAGGCGCATCTCTATATCGACGCCGATGAGCCAATCGCGGACCAATCCGCCTACACGGTCATTATCAGCAACAGCATGTCGCTTTTTGCCGGACCGCATGTGGTGCTCAATACAGATTATGAGGCGACCGACGTGCCGGTGCCGGCGGGGATAGCCCACGACCGGATTATCAAACTGACAGAATAGGGCTTCCCAAGCGTTTCCAGCTCGCGAAACGCTTGGAATGGGATCAATTGGATGGGGCACGTGATGGAGCAGGGGCGGGCGATAGACGAAATCCTTCTTGTGGATGACGATCCCATTCTGTGTGCGATCGTGGAGCGGCATTTTCAAAAACGCGGAGCAGGTCGCGTCACGAGTGCGAGTGACGGCGTGCAAGCGCTCAGGATACTGGACGAAGAGCAATTTGATCCCGGTTTCCTGCTTTGCGATCTCAATATGCCGAACATGGATGGAATTGAGTTCCTAAGGCACCTGGAACAGCGGAATTTCAATGGCGCAATCGCCATTCTGAGTGGCGAGGACGATTCCGTGATTTCTCTTGCGGAATCTTTGGCGCGGGCACATGCACTGAATGTCGTCGGCAAGATTCGCAAACCACTCAAAGCAGACGAACTCGATGACCTAATTTCACAGGCTCAACGAAAACTGTCGGCTGCGTCGCAAAAATCAGATCAAACTCTGACCGCCGACGAGTTGCGCAACGCAATAGCCGCTGGCCAAATCATCGCCTTTCATCAGCCCAAGGTACATGCGCAATCCGGTGCGTTCGTTGGCACCGAGGCTCTTGCGCGCTGGAACCATCCGGAAATGGGGATTATTCCGCCATCGCTTTTCATCACGCTGGCTGAGGAAAACGGTCTCATCGCAGCTCTGACCGATGCGGTTCTGAAGGACGCGCTTGCGCAAGTTCAGAACTGGAAATTTCGCAATGTCGTTGCCAGCTGCTCGATTAATCTCAGTCCTGATGTTCTGACAAACATCGATCTTCCCGATGAACTTTCGGCAAGAGTTGACGCTGCCGGTCTGGATCGTAGACAGATCATTTTTGAGATCACCGAAGGTTCACTGTTGCTGAAAGATGCTGTGCCAATGGAAGTGTTGGCGCGCTTGCGTCTCAAAGGATTCGACCTCTCCGTGGACGACTTCTGCACCGGGCACTCCAATATCGAGACGCTCAGAAGCTTCCCGTTTTCCGAGCTTAAGATTGATAGATCCTTCGTCTCGGCAATGCTGGACGATTCTTTCGCTGCCGAAAGCGTACGGGCCAGTGTCGAGTTGGCGAAACAGCTTGATCTTCGCCTAGTTGCGGAAGGCGTGGAGACACAGAAAGTATGTGACGAGGTTCGAAAGATGGGCATTGATCACATACAAGGATTCCTCTTCGGGAAACCGATGCCGGGTGAAGAGTTGATCCAATGGCTTATGGGTTACCGGACAGCTTGACCGGAAAACTACATTCTGAAGAGACCGAAGCGTGTTTCCTGAATTGGTGCGTTGCGGGTAGCGGCCAGGCTCAGGCCCAGTACCTCACGGGTCCTGCACGGATCGATGATGCCGTCATCCCACAGGCGCGCTGACGCATAGAGCGGATGCCCCTGTGTCTCAAACTGGTCGATGATTGGCTGCTTGAAACCGGCTTCCTCTTCAGCCGACCATTCACCTCCCTCGCGTTCGATGCCATCGCGTTTGACGGTCGCGAGCACGCCTGCTGCCTGCTCACCTCCCATGACTGAAATGCGGGAGTTTGGCCAGGTCCACAAGAAACGAGGAGAGTAGGCTCTCCCGCACATGCCGTAGTTTCCCGCGCCAAAAGAACCGCCGATGATCACAGTCAGTTTTGGCACCTGGGACGTTGCAACCGCGGTGACGAGTTTCGCCCCATCCTTGGCGATACCGCCGGCTTCAAATCGCTGCCCAACCATGAAACCCGCCACGTTTTGCAGGAACACAAGCGGGATGCGCCGTTGTGAGCAAAGTTGAACGAAATGGGCGCCCTTGAGGGCACTTTCTGAAAACAGGATGCCATTGTTGGCGATGAAACCGACGAGCATTCCGTGGATATGGGCGAATCCGGTGATCAATGTCGTCCCGTAACGTGCCTTGAATTCATCGAAGCGGGACCCGTCAACGATGCGGGCGATGATTTCCCGAACGTCATAAGGCATCCTCCTATCTGCCGGAACGATGCCAAGGATCTCATCGGGATCGTAGAGCGGTTCCTCCGCTTCGGACGCGTTGGGGTCTGTCCGCTTTTCGCGGTTCAGATTTGCAACCATCTGTCTTGCGAGTTCAAGGGCGTGCGCATCATCGTTCGCCCGGTGATCTGCCACGCCTGAAAGCCTGGTGTGAACATCGCTGCCGCCCAGATCTTCCGCTTCAACCACTTCGCCGGTCGCGGCCTTTACGAGCGGCGGGCCCGCGAGGAAGATCGTACCTTGATCCTTGACGATAATGGTCTCATCCGACATCGCCGGGACATAGGCACCACCGGCTGTACAGGAGCCCATCACAACGGCGATTTGTCCGATGCCCTTCGCCGACATGTTGGCTTGATTGTAAAAGATGCGACCGAAATGATCCCGGTCGGCAAAGACCTCGTCCTGGTTCGGCAGGTTGGCGCCTCCGGAGTCGACAAGGTAGACGCAGGGCAGATTGTTCTGTTCAGCAATCTCCTGCGCGCGCAGATGCTTCTTCACCGATACGGGATAATAGGTGCCGCCTTTGACCGTGGCGTCATTGCACACGACCATAACGTTTTGGCCTGAGACGCGGCCCACTCCGGTTATGAGGCCGGCCGATGGTGAGGCGCCGTCATACATTCCGTTGGCCGCGAACAGCCCTACCTCCAGGAAAGGAGACCCCGGATCCAGCAATTTTGATATGCGGTCTCTAGGGAGTAATTTTCCGCGGGACAGATGCCGCTCTCGCGCCTTTTCTCCGCCGCCATTCATGGCAAGCTCGGCGGCATTGCGTACTTCATCCATGGCAGCACGATGCGCCGACACGTTTTTCTTGAACGCATCGGTCCCTGGAGAAATCGACGATTTAAGGACTGCCATTTACGCCGTCTCCTCAAACAATTCGCGCCCGATCAGCATGCGCCGGATCTCCGACGTGCCCGCACCGATCTCATAGAGCTTGGCGTCACGCAGCAGCCGTCCGGTCGGATATTCGCTGATATAGCCGTTGCCGCCGAGGCACTGGATGGCCTCAAGCGCCATTTGTGTCGCTTTCTCGGCCGAGAGCAGAATGCAGCCGGCCGCATCCTTCCGCGTCGTCTCTCCCCGGTCGCAAGCCGTGGCGACCGCATAGACATAGGCGCGGCAGGAATTCAACGTCACATACATATCGGCGAGCTTGCCCTGCATAAGCTGAAACGTCCCGATGGGTCTGCCAAACTGTTCGCGCTCGTGAACGTAGGGGACAACCACGTCCATGCACGCAGCCATAATGCCGAGTGGGCCGCCGGCGAGAACGACACGCTCATAGTCGAGACCGGACATAAGGACCTCGACGCCGCCACCTTCTTCGCCAAGGACATTCTCATATGGAACTTCGCAATTCTCGAATACGAGCTCACAGGTGTTGGAACCGCGCATACCAAGCTTGTCGAGCTTCTGTGCGGTGGAGAAACCTTTCATATCCCGTTCGATAAGAAAGGCCGTTATCCCGCGAGATTCCTTATCCGGATCGGTTTTGGCATAGACGACGAGCGTTTCCGCATCCGGGCCGTTCGTGATCCACATCTTGCTGCCATTGAGCAAATAGACATCGTTGCGTTTCTCTGCCCGCGTCGCCATTGAGACGACATCCGATCCTGACCCGGGTTCCGACATCGCCAGCGCGCCAACATGCGCGCCGGAACACAGTTTGGGGAGAAACTTTTGCTTCTGTTCGGGCGTTCCGTGACGGTTGATCTGGTTGACGCACAGATTGGAGTGGGCGCCGTAAGACAAGCCAATGGAAGCAGACGCACGGCTGATTTCCTCCATGGCGACAACATGGGCGAGATAGCCCATGCCAGAGCCGCCATAATCCGGATCCGCCGTGATGCCAAGCAGACCGAGCTCGCCGAGTTCCGGCCACAGATCTTTGGCAAACTCGTTGCTCGTATCGATTTCGTCAGCGCGCGGTGTGAGTTTTTCCGATGCCCAGCGGCGGACCGTGTCACGGACCGCGCCAATTTCTTCCCCCAGATCGAAATCCATAACCTTGTCGAACATTTTCCGTTCCCAAATCCTGACCAGCAGCCATTATCTTCGAATTGAACCGGAATTGCACGTTCGGCATTGAGATGATGTATGCAATGTGACGACCCTTGGGATGAGCGAATATGCTGCCAAACGGAAAGACCTACGAAGAGCTTATAGAGCGTTTTCGCTGGGATATTCCCGAGTTCTACAATATCGGGACCGATGTCTGCGACAGATGGGCCGATGCGGACCCTGATCGCCTGGCGCTGACTTTTGTCGCACAAGATGGCGGCTCCACGGATATTTCCTTCGGTCAACTGAAAGCCGGGTCCAACCGTCTTGCCAATTTGCTCAGCCAGAGTGGGGTCGGGCAGGGTGATCGTGTGGGAATTCTCCTGCCGCAGTCGCCGGAGACGGCATTCGCCCATATCGCGCTCTACAAAATGGGGGCGATCGCCGTTCCGCTGTTCACGCTGTTCGGGCCGGAGGCGTTGGAATACCGGTTGGGAAACTCCAGTTCCTGCATGGTCATAACCAATGCAGACGGCGCCCGGAAACTTGCCGAGATACGGCCGCGTCTTCCCGCTCTGGACGAGGTTTTCACAATCGACGGGGAGTATGCCGCAACCCGGGACCTTCATCAGGAATTACAAACATACCCCGACACGTTCCAGCCTGTGAACACCCGGGCGGATGATCCAGCGCTCATTATCTATACCTCAGGCACGACAGGCCCGCCCAAGGGAGCCCTGCATGCACATCGCGTGTTGCTCGGACACTTGCCGGGCGTGGAGATGAGCCATGATCTGTTTCCGCAGATGGGTGACAAAATCTGGACACCAGCGGATTGGGCCTGGATTGGAGGGTTGATCGACGTCCTACTGCCTGCACTCCATCATGGTGTTCCCGTGGTCGCTCGCCGGTTCGAGAAATTCACAGGCGAGGTCGCATTTCAACTCATGCAGGACTTCGGTGTCCGCAATGCGTTCCTCCCACCGACGGCGCTGAAGATGATGCGGTCTGTCGAAGATGCGGCAAGCCGCTGGCAGCTGAATGTCCGAACCATCGCCAGCGGAGGGGAAACGCTTGGAACTGAACTGCTCGCATGGGGGCGGGACGTTTTTGGCGTCACCATCAACGAGTTTTACGGCCAGACCGAATGCAACATGATCGTTTCGTCCTGCACGGCGGTCATGCCCGCCAAGCCAGGCATCATGGGCCGGCCGGTGCCGGGCCACGACGTTGCGGTCGTGTCGGACGATGGAACACCATTGCCCGAAGGCGAGCACGGAAACATTGCCGTCAAAAGCCCGGACCCGGTTATGTTTCTGGAATATTGGGACAATCCGCAGGCGACGCAGAACAAATTCTTCGGTGAATGGCTGCTGACAGGGGACACAGGTTTTCAGGATGATGAAGGGTGGCTTCATTTCGTCGGGCGTGATGATGACGTAATCACATCATCCGGTTATCGGATCGGGCCCGGAGAAATTGAAAACTGCCTGATCGGTCATGCAGCGGTGAAGATGGCGTGCGTTGTTGGTAAACCCGACAGGCAAAGAACCGAGATCGTCAAAGCCTTCATCCTCCTGGAAGAGGGCATCGAGACATCGTCGGAATTGGCGGAGGATATTCAGACATGGGTGAAACAGCGTCTCGCCGCCCATGAATACCCTCGCGAAATCGAATTTGTGGCTGAGCTTCCCATGACGGCGACAGGCAAGCTCATCCGAAATGCTCTTCGCTCGCGGGACTAAATTCAGGTTTCTTTTGGCGAAACACCCGACATGAGTTCCGCGCGCAACGCCTTGCGGTCAGCCTTGCCCGTTGCTCCGGTTGGCAGGGAGTCTGTGACATGAATAGCGTCGGGCAGTTTGTGACGGTCCATTTTCTCTGCCGCCCATCGCCGCAAAGCGCGTGCCTCCAGCTCGACACCGGTCTTCGGTACGACCGCAATATGCAGACTTTCCCCCTGGTCGGCATCTGGCAGCCCGGTGGCGAGCGCGTCGACGATACTGGGATGGCTTGCAAACAACCGCTCAAGCTCAAGTGGCGCAATCTTGTTGCCGGCCCTGTTGACGATATCACTCAACCGGCCGGTGATTTCGACGGTGCCATCCTCGCGCAACCGAGCCTGATCGCCAGTGCGAAAATATCCATCGCATTGGGCCATGTCGGTCAAATCCGGTGCATCGAGGTAGCCGCGCATGAGAAAGGGTGTGCGGATTTGCAACTCGCTGTCTTCCAGCGCGATCCGGAAGTCAATCCCGGGTGCAGGGCGGCCAATTGTACCAGCAGCGGTGTCATAGTCTTGGGGCCGGACATAGAAATCGGATGTGGCGGTTTCGGTCAGGCCATAAACGTCCCACAGGAGTGCATCGGGCCAGTGATGCCGGACGAGCAATCCCAATTCGGCAGGCAAAGGCTCGCCGCCGGACATCAACACGCCGGCAAACGGATCACATGACTTATTCTCTATGAGTGGCCGCAGCTGACGCAGCATTGTGGGTACGACTGCCGTCGCCGTTATGTCCTGCTTTAGTTTTTGTGCGAAGCGGTCCGGTTTGAACGGGTTGGCGATTATTACTTCGCCGCCGCGTAAAAACGCCGTCAACGACACCCACTGGGCGTAGGCGAAGGTCAGTTGCAACGGCAGCAATACGCGTAGCGAACCGGGCTGTGTCATTGCGGCATTGATGGCGTCGAGTTTGGCCAAATAGGTATCATGGCCGTGTACAACGCCTTTCGGTTTTCCAGTGGAACCAGATGTGAAGACAATCCAGGCAGCATCCTCGAGGATTTCGCGCGGTGGGGGTGGCGTATCGTGTAATTGCTGAATGGATGTGAGCGAGGTGCCAAGCCCGGCGAGAGGCTCATTCGGGTGAGCGTTGATCGCAAAGCGGGCGCCCGTGCGCGACAGCATATCCGTCACTGTCGCGGCAGAACTGCGCCGATGCACCGGGACCGCAACACCACCCGCTTTCCAGACGGCAAACAGCGCGGTGAAATCGCTGGCATGGTTTGACAGGGCCACGATGACCGGTTCATTGGGCTGGAGGCTGGACTTCTGTGCCTCCTCCGTCAATTGAGACGACTGCTCCGCCATTGTCGCGTAGTCGAGCGTCGTGTGCTCATCGGAAACGGCAGGAGCGCATGCATGAAGGCGGCAAGCTTCATCGATACGAATATCAAGCCGTGCCGGGTCTTGTTCTGCTCCTGAAGTCATTCGGGCTTGATGCCATGCCGCGCCATGAGGGCACGGGCGATGACGAGGTTCTGAATCTCCGTTGTGCCGTCAAGAAAGTGCGTCATCTTGGCTGCAACGAGATGGCGGGAGAGGGGGTATTTATCACGCAGACCTTCCGCTCCCATCGCCTGCATGCAGCTTGAGACACCATCAAAGGCCGCGCGGCTGGCAAATTTCTTGGCATGGGCAGCGGGTATGATGGCTGGTTTTCCCTGGTCGAGAAGCTCCGCTGCATGACGGGTCAAATGTCGTGCGGCTTCCAGATCAGTGGCGACGTCGGCAAGCGGCCACTGAACGCCCTGGAAATTCAAAACCGATTTGCCAAAGGCCCGGCGTGATCCGGCGTATTTGAGTGCGATATCCAGGCTGGCGCCAAGCATGCCGCAGCACAAAGCGCCCACGAATGTGCGGGCCTGGTTGATGCCTATCATGGCGGCCTTGAAGCCTTCACCGGGGGGTAACAGCAGGTCATCGTCCGTCAGTTTGCAATCATCAAATATGATATCGCTGAGGCCGAATGCAGCAGCTCCCGGCAGATCGTAGGCGGCCTCGCGGTGCGTACCGGGGCGGTCTGCCGGAACGATAAATGTGGCGATCCCGAGGACGCCCGCACCAGGGTTGGTTTGCGCGAAGACAAGCAGCACATCCGCACTTGCGCCATTTGTCACCCATGCTTTTGTTCCATTCAACACCCAGCCATCATCGCGGCGCTCAGCAAGGGTGGAGATCGCCGCTGCGTCGCTGCCTGCCTCGGGCTCGGTCAGGCAAAACGCTCCGATGCGTCTGCCAGACAGCATGTCGTCAAGATAAGTTTCGCGATGCCAGTTTGTGCCATTGCGCGCAACTGCGTTTGCAACGTTGTTGTGTACCCATAGGGCGAAGGCAAACGCTGCATCGGCTCCTGCTAGCGCTTCCAGCACGCCCAGAGCGTCAACGAAACCGAGACCGCATCCACCGTGCTCGCTTGGAACCAGTATGCCCTTCAGCCCAGCGTTGGCAGCTTCCACAAAGGCATCACGCGGAACAGCACCGTCCTTCTCCCACAGTGCGGCGTTCGGAGCGATATATGCTTCGGCAAACTTGTGCGCGGCTGGTTTGAGGGGGGGCATCGGCAAATACTGACCCCGTGTTCTCTTCGAGATCAAGCGCCGATTGCCGGAATAATTTTGAGGTCTATTCCATATTTCAGTTTTATGCTTCGATCGGAACCAACAGGTTTTCAATATTGAGTCCCGGAATTTCCTTTCTCCAGGACTTTTGCAAATGGACCCTTCCGGGAGCGGAGTTTTGGCATGACGGCTGCAATTGTTGGGTGGGCGCACACCAAATTTGGCAAGGCGGCGAATGAGAGTGTTGAAAGTCTCATCGGTAAAGTCGCTCAAGGCGCAATCGAGAATGCGGGAATAGATGCGTCCGATGTCGACGAGATCATTCTCGGGCATTTCAATGCGGGGTTTTCGAAGCAGGATTTCACAGCGTCACTTGTGCTTCAGGCGTCCGATGATTTCCGCTTTAAACCGGCGACTCGTGTCGAAAATGCGTGCGCCACGGGGTCAGCGGCCGTCCATCAGGGCTTGAAATCCATCGCTGCGGGGCAGGCACGTTTCGTGCTGGTGATCGGCGTTGAACAGATGACGACAACGCCCGGACCCGAGATTGGTGAAAACCTCCTCAAAGCGTCCTTTCTGCCCGAAGATGGCGATACGCCGGCGGGTTTTGCCGGCGTGTTCGGCAATATCGCCCAGTCCTATTTTCAGGCTTATGGCGACCAGTCCGACGCCCTTGCAATGATCGCTGCGAAAAATCATCGCAATGGTGTGAAGAACCCTTATGCGCAGATGCGCAAGGATTTGGGCTTCGAGTTTTGCCGCACCGAAAGTGAAAAGAACCCAAGGGTTGCCGGCCCGTTGAAACGAACCGACTGTTCGCTGGTCTCCGACGGTGCCGCGGCCCTTGTACTTGCCGATTTCCAAACGGCTCTCGGTCGCCCCAAGGCTGTCGCCTTCCGCGGAGCGGCGCATGCCCAGGACTTTCTGCCCATGTCGAAACGCGACATCCTGAAGTTTGAAGGGTGCGGGCAGGCGTGGGGACGCGCACTCAGCCAGGCAGGCATCACATTGGATGACCTTTCCTTCGTTGAGACGCACGACTGTTTCACCATCGCCGAACTCATCGAATATGAGGCGATGGGTTTGGCGAAGGCGGGCGAAGGCGCCCGCGTCCTTTCTGAGGGAATTACCGAAGTTGACGGCAAGCTGCCCGTCAATGTGTCAGGTGGGCTGAAGGCGAAGGGCCATCCCATCGGCGCGACCGGTGTTTCCATGCATGTGATCTCAGCCATGCAACTCGCCGGCGAAGCCGGTGACATGCAGCTGCCAAATGCTACTCGCGCGGGCATTTACAATATGGGCGGAACCGCTGTGGCGAACTATGTGTCCATTCTTGAGGCGGTAAAGGCGGCCTGACAACCGGCGAACGGCGTTAAGGGTTTTCGGTTATTTGAGCAGTTCCCGCATTCGTTTGACGATCAACGACGAACACAGCCGAATTCGTTCAATCGACGCATAGTCCTCATGAACGATGAGCCAGAAGGTTCGCGTGAACGAAATCTCTTTCTCCAGAACCCTGACCAGATTGTCATACCTTTCGGCCATGAAGTCGTGGAGGATTGAGACACCACCGTCATTCAGAACTGCATGGAGCTGGACATGAACGCTGGTGCTGGTGAGGTGGGGCTGCAGCTCCGGATCAACCAGCGGGATAAAGTCCAGTTCCTTGTCAAAAATCAGATCGCTTACATAGGCGATACCGCGCAATCGCTTCAGGTCTTCGGTATTCTTGATCGGCGGAAAACGGGCCAGATACTCTCGTGTCCCGTAAAGGTGCAGCGTGTAATCAGAAATCTTCTGCACTTTCAGCCTGCCGGCCTTCGGCGTGGAAACGGCGATGACAAAGTCGGCTTCGCGTTTGGAGAGGGAAAACTTCTGCGGAAGTGCGATCAGTTCGACGCGCAGCTTCGGGTGTTTCTCACAGAGCTCCTGGGCCGCTTTTGATACAATGAATGCGCCAACCCCTTCCGGCACGCCGATCCGGATACGGCCCGACAAATCGGTGTGTTGCCCGGCAAGAGCGTCACGCGCGAGGGTGGTATTCTTTTCGATGTTTTCAGCCAGCGGGATCAGGCTATGTCCCGCGCGCGTCAGGGCGTATCCGCGCGGGGAGGGATCGAACAGTTTTGTATTGAGTGCTTCCTCAAGCGACTTGATCCGTCGTGCAACCGTCGTGTGATCCACGCCAAGAAGGCGCCCGGCAAGGCTCAATTGGCCCGTGCGTGCGACGGCGAGAAAAAAGCGATAATCGTCCCAGCTCATTCTTCCACAACAAAAAAACCTAATCCGTGCATTTTCGCACAATGGATGCGCATTTCAAGCGAGTGCATGAGCCCCCGGTGCGGGCTATAGTGGCGACAAACAAGAATGGCCGTTGTCCGGCCAGCGTAAATTTGAGTGGAGGTGCGCGTGAGACAGATCGGACATTTCATAAATGGTGAACTCGTTGCCGGCAAAAGCGGGCGTGAGAGCGACATATTTTTGCCGATGACCGGGGAAGTGCAGGCCAAGGTCTCCCTAGGTAATCTCGATGAGGTCAACGCGGCTGTTGCAAGCGCCAAGGCCGCACAGCCCGAATGGGCCGCAACAAATCCGCAGCGACGTGCGCGCATTCTGATGAAATTCGTCGAACTCGTGCATCGCGACTATGACGAACTCGCGGAACTTCTGGCAAGAGAGCACGGAAAGACCATTGAGGATGCACGTGGCGACATTCAGCGCGGGCTCGATGTCGTGGAATTTGCAATGGGTGTTCCGCACCTCCTGAAGGGCGAGTACACGGAAGGCGCGGGCCCTGGCATTGATGTTTATTCCATAAGACAGCCGCTCGGTGTTGTCGCCGGCATCACACCGTTCAACTTCCCGGCCATGATCCCGCTTTGGAAGGCGGGCCCTGCCATCGCCTGCGGCAATGCATTTGTTCTCAAACCCTCCGAGCGCGACCCTGGCGTACCGATGCGTCTGGCGGAACTGTTCCTGGAAGCAGGCCTGCCTGCAGGCATTTTTAATGTCGTCAACGGCGACAAGGAGGCGGTCGACGCTCTGCTCGACCATCCAGATATCATGGCTATCGGTTTTGTCGGTTCGACGCCAATCGCTGAGTATATCTATACGCGCGGCTGTGCTGCCGGGAAGCGAGTTCAGTGCTTTGGTGGCGCCAAGAACCACATGATCGTCATGCCGGATGCCAATATGGATCAGGCCGTCGATGCGCTGATTGGTGCGGGTTACGGCTCCGCTGGTGAACGCTGCATGGCAATTTCGGTCGCGGTACCGGTCGGTGAGGAAACCGCAGACAAACTCGTCGAAAAACTTATTCCACGTGTCGAGTCCCTCAAGATCGGACCGTCAACCGACCCGAGCGCAGACTTCGGCCCGCTCGTAACGGCTGAAGCGCTGGAGCGCGTTAAGGGCTACGTGAAAGACGGCATCGATGAAGGAGCCAATCTCCTGGTCGATGGGCGTGACTTTAAATTGCAGGGCTATGAGGACGGCTTCTATATGGGTGGATGCCTGTTCGACAATGTGACGAAGGACATGAAGATCTACAAGGAAGAGATTTTTGGACCCGTCCTGTCGGTGGTGCGCGCCAAGTCCTACGAAGAAGGTCTCAGTCTCGCCAACGACCATGAATACGGCAATGGTGTCGCCATCTTCACCCAGGATGGTGACGCGGCACGCGATTTCACAAACCGGGTCGAGGTCGGGATGGTCGGCGTCAACGTGCCGATCCCAGTTCCGGTGGCCTATCATACGTTCGGTGGCTGGAAACGCTCCATATTCGGTGATCTGAATCAGCATGGTCCGGATTCCATCCGCTTCTACACACGGACCAAGACTATGACCTCGCGCTGGCCATCGGGCATCAAGGACGGGGCGAGTTTTGTTCTCCCGACGATGAACTAGAGGAACGGACGGATCGGGTGAGGCGACGCTAATGGACTTCGCGCTGACAGAGGAGCAATCGGCCATATTCGATATGGCGCGAACCTTTGCCGATGATAGACTGGCGCCTCATGCGATTGAATGGGACCAAACGCACACAATGCCTGTCGACGTGTTGCGCGAAACGGCCGAACTCGGCATGGCAAGCGCATATGTCGGCGAAGAGTTCGGCGGGTCAAACCTGTCACGCCTCGACGCAACGCTCATTTTCGAGGGATTGTCGTATGGGTGTCCTAGCATCGCCGCGTTTCTTTCCATCCATAATATGTGCGCCTGGATGATCGACAGCTTCGGTTCCGATGACCTGAGGGCTCGCTGGGTTCCGAAGCTTTGTTCCATGGAAGCAATTGCAAGCTACTGCCTGACCGAACCCGGTTCTGGCTCAGACGCTGCGGCCCTGCGCACCACAGCAAAACTCAAAGGCAACGAGCTGGTTCTCAATGGCTCGAAGGCTTTCACGACCGGCGGCGGTTTCACGGACCTCTATATTGTAATGGCACGCACTGGCGATGATGGCCCGAAGGGCATTTCGTCTGTTCTGGTCGAGAAGGGAGCGGAAGGATTTTCGTTCGGGGCCAATGAACGGAAGATGGGCTGGAATGCGCAGCCCACGTCCGAACTGCAATTCGACGATTGCAAAGTACCGGCAACCAATATGTTGGGCGATGAAGGTGCCGGTTTCAAATACGCAATGATTGGGCTCGATGGCGGGCGGCTGAATATTGCGGCCTGTTCGCTTGGTGCAGCTCAATCAGCACTCGACAAGGCAACCCGATATATGCAGGAGCGCAAGGCGTTCGGCCAGACACTCGCCAGTTTCCAGGCCCTTCAATTCAGGCTCGCGGATATGGAAACCGAACTGCAGGCGGCGCGCACTTTCCTGCGCCATGCGGCCTGGAAGTTTGATCAAGGCGCATCGGATGCCACGAAGTTCTGCGCCATGGCCAAGCGCTTCGTCACCGATACAGGATTTAGAGTGGCGAATGACGCTTTGCAGCTTCACGGTGGCTACGGCTATCTCACGGAATTTGGCCTGGAGAAAATTGTCCGCGATTTACGCGTGCACCAGATCCTTGAAGGGACCAATGAAATCATGCGGGTGATTGTGGCGCGTCATATGCTCGATGAGGCGCGCACATGAGTAGTGAAGACCTGCTGGTATGGATCGAGGGACGGATTGGCCGTCTCCGCCTCAACCGCCCCGAGGCGCTGAACGCGCTTACCCATGAGATGGCGCTTGGAATTGAAAAAGCACTTCTTAATTGGCGGGACGATCCGAATATTGACGCGATCGTCATTTGTGCAACAGGCGACCGGGCATTTTGTGCCGGCGGTGATATTCAGGACCTTTACAACACCGGGCGGAAAAGTCCCGAGCCAGGACGCAAATTCTGGCGTGACGAATACCGGCTGAACGCGCTGATAAAATCCTACCCAAAACCCTACATCGCGCTCATGAACGGCATCACCATGGGCGGCGGTGTCGGCGTCTCGGCCCATGGTTCGCACCGCATTGTCACCGAAAATACCATGCTGGCGATGCCTGAGGTCTCAATCGGGTTTCTCCCCGATGTGGGCGGCACCTTTCTGCTGTCCCGCGCGCCAGGTGAAACCGGCCTATATCTCGGAATGACGGGTGCGCGTATGGATGCGGCGGATGCCATTTTTGCGGGCTTTGCCGATCACTATGTGCCGAGCGCGCGTCTGCCGGACCTCGTTGCGTCACTTGGTGCGGACGTGGCACCGCGGGAGGCCATATCGCAGGTGGAAGAACCCGCGCCCGGTGGAAAGTTGAAGGGGCTTCAGGACAAGATCACGCAGGCTTTTTCGCAGCCTGATGCGCTAAGCTGCGTTAAGGCACTGGAAGCGATGGCTGCCGATGGCGATGAATGGGCCGAAAAAACGAGGGCGATGATCGCGAAGAATGCACCGCTTGCGGTTGCATCGACGTTTGCCGCGATTCACAAGGCTCGCAAGTTTGCCGCATTGGAGCAAAGTCTTTCGCTTGAGTACTGCTTTGCGCACCGAGCGTTGGCGGGACATGATTTTTTAGAGGGGATCCGGGCCATGGTCATAGACAAAGACAGGAAACCGGACTGGCAACCAGACTCACTCAGCGAAGTGACACCTGAAATGGTCGAAGGCATGTTTGCACCACTCGGTGATCAGGAATGGAAAGCAGCGTGATCAGTGAGCTTGCGTAGGGGAGAGTAGTCTTGTCGAAGATCGGATTTATCGGTCTGGGGAA
>DEIT01000256.1:0-17550 GCA_002352635.1 Hyphomicrobiaceae bacterium UBA2767
TTACTTGCCATGTGTTTTGCTCGTCGTCCTCACTGGTGACAGATGGGCGACAGTGATGAGCGAGCAAGGGCTGCACGTCAAGGCGTCAATACGGCAATCGTCACGCCATTCATGCCCCAAGCGGTCACAGACCGGCAAACAACTGCCTTATCGAAAACTATCCCGTCGGCCTGATTGCGATTGTGCCTGCTAGCGACTGGCAGGTTCTTTCAGGACCGAATGATCCTTGACATCCGCGGCGACCGTGACCTTCAGCATTTTGTCGGGATTGCTCACTTTTCCATTTTGGCGGCGATCACCCTTCTTGATGGCATCGACGCGGTCCATGCCGCGAATGACCTCACCCCAAACCGTATACTGGCCATTGAGATGCGGGGATGCCTTCAGAACTATGAAGAACTGTGAGTTCGCACTGTTTGGATCGCCAGTGCGGGCGGCTCCGATAGTGCCGCGCCGGAAAGGTTCGCTGGAAAATTCTGCCTTAAGGTCAGGGTATTTTGACCCGCCGGCCCCGGTACCCTGTGGATCACCGGTCTGCGCCATGAAGCCGTCAAGGACGCGGTGAAAGACGATGCCGTCATAGAACCCTTCACGGGCCAGCTTCTTGACGCGTTTCACATGGCCGGGCGCCAGGTCGGGTCGCAGCTTGATGGCGATGCGACCGTTCTTCGTATCGATATAGAGTATATTCTCCTTATCAGGTGCCGTGTTTTGGGCGTGCACCGACGCCAAAGCAAACACACTGAAAACCAGAGCGAGTGTAAGGGTTTGAAGCGTTTTCATCATAATCTGCCTTAATTTTTTGAATTCCTTATCAACAACAGGCGCCTGCGGCTCTACGCACTTCCGAACCGATCGGCCAGGCGCACTGCAACTGAGTCCGGGACAAACGAACTTGCGTCCCCGCCCATCGACGCAATCTGGCGAACAAGTGTGCCCGCGATATGACGCACTGGCGGCGATGACGCGAGAAACACGGTCTCAATGTCCGGCGCCATGGCACCATTCATGCCCGCCATCTGCATCTCGTAATCAAAATCTCCTGAGTCGCGCAAACCACGGACAATCACATTTGCGCCAACGGCACGCGCTGCATCCACAGTGAGCTTGTCGAAAGTTTGCACGTCGATCTCTGTACCGGTTTTTGTCGCGACTTGAGCCGCTTCGACCTCGATCATCGCAACCCGGTCCTGGATAGAGAAAAGCGGCTTCTTGCCGTGGTGCACACCGACCGCGATGATGAGCCGGTCCACGAAATTCGCCGCGCGCTGGATGATATCCATGTGACCAAGCGTCAGCGGATCGAAGCTTCCGGGATAAAAGCCTATATGAGCCATGCTCTTCCTTTCAGGGTGCCGGTCTAGCGCTCAGCGGTTTACGCACGGCGGGCAATCGCGAGCCACATGCCGCCGCAGATCAGCAAAAGGCCGGTCGCTGTGTCGGCAAGTCGCAAACGCTGTTCGGTGATCCAGGCCCGCGCGCTGCCTGCGAGAATGGCATAAGCGCAGTCTATCACCGCAAGGATGACCACGAAGGTGACGGCCAGAAGCCAGAGCTGGGCGGCAATGGGCGAACTCTGATTGATGAATTGCGGAAAGAACGCGCCCAGAAAAAGCATGGTTTTGGGGTTGGAAAGCGAGACGGCAAGCCCTTGCCAGTACCAGCGGCGCTTCGGCAGATCAGGCTTTTCGAGACTTACGTCGCCATTCCAGGCCTTCCAAATGCGGCTTGCACCAAGCCAGACAAGATAAGCTGCACCCACCCAGCGGATGAGATCGAACCAGTCGGACATCAACACCATGACCGAATTCATTCCGATGGTTGCACCCGCGGACAGAATTGCCACGCCGGAGATACCGCCGGCAACCGTCGCCAGCCCGACCTTTACGCCATGCGATGTCGCATTGGCCAAAATAAGCGAAACGCTCGGACCCGGAGTCACAGCCAGAATGAGGCTGGTCAGGACAAAGGCGAAATAAAGTTCTAACGACATGGTTCAGTGAAACACTTGCTGGTTAGTCTACGCTTAGATGATCGGCGCGGTCTGGCATCATGCCTCAATCAGGATTCAGACGCTATCGCCATCACCGCCCTGCTCTTCGGCGTCCCCGGCATCATCCGCATCATCAATTTCCTCGTCACCGTTCTCGACGTCGTCCTCTTCCTCCGGAATGCCCTCGACATACATCACTCGCTCATCGTCAGCGGTATCAAAGACAATCACACCCTGGGTAGATCGTCCGATAATCGAGATGCCGTCCACAGGAATCCGGATGAGCTGGCCCTTGTCGGTAACCAGCATGATCTGCCCGCCCTGCTCGATCGGGAATGACGCATTCAGCTTGCCGTTGCGCTCATTTACGGTCATGGCGATGATGCCTTTGCCGCCACGTCCCGAAACCCGGTATTCAAAAGCGGAACTGCGCTTGCCATACCCATTCTCGGAAATCGTCAGGATAAACTCTTCCTGCGCGCCTAACTCCGCATAGCGCTCTTGCGGCAAATCCGCCGTTTCGGTTTCTTCCACGTCGCTCGGGATTTCGTCCGGTAGGTCGGCTACCTCACCATTCACTGCACGACGTATGGTGTTCGCCTGGCGTACATATTCCATCCGTTCAGCCGGTGAGGCCTCCACATGGCGCAAAATGGCCATGGAGATGAGCTTATCGTCCTTGTCCAGCCTGATCCCAC
The DNA here is from genome assembly GCA_002352635.1 of Hyphomicrobiaceae bacterium UBA2767. GTDB lineage: Bacteria > Pseudomonadota > Alphaproteobacteria > Rhizobiales > Methyloligellaceae > UBA2767. Next base: position 2,692 of record DEIT01000256.1, read on the forward strand.
GTACGCCCGTTGAGGTTCGTCCCGAGAAGACGCGCACATCGGTAGTCGGGAAACGAATTGCCTTGCCGCCTGCGGTGGTCAGAAGCACATCGTCACCCTCGGTGCAGATGTCTACGCGCAGGATCTGGTCGCTCTCATTGAGCTTCATGGCAATCTTGCCGTTCTGGCGCACCTCGACGAAATCGGACAGCTTATTGCGGCGGACGTTTCCGCTTTCGGTTGCAAACATCACATCGAGTGAAGCCCAGGATTCTTCGTCCTCGGGCAGCGGCATGATGGTGGTGATCCGCTCGTCGGTCTGGAGCGGAAGCAGATTGATAAGCGCCTTGCCACGGGCCTGTGGAGCCGCCACCGGCAACCGCCACACTTTCATTTTGTAGACCATGCCGCGCGAGGAGAAGAACAACACCGGCGTATGGGTGTTGACTATGAAAATGCGTGTTACGAAATCCTCATCGCGCGTGGCCATGCCGGCGCGACCCTTGCCGCCTCGCCGCTGCGCCCGATAGGTCGAAAGCGGCACGCGCTTGATGTATCCCTTGTGTGACACGGTAACGACCATGTCCTCGCGCTGGATGAGGTCTTCATCTTCTACATCCGGGCCCGCCTCAATGATCTCTGTGCGGCGCGGCGTGCCGAACTCGTCACGGATAGAAATCAGTTCGTCTTTAACGATGGCGATGATCCGGGCGCGAGAGCGCAGGATGTCGAGATAATCCGCAATCTGTTCGCCAAGTCCTTTGAGTTCATCGCCTATCTCATCGCGTCCGAGCGCGGTCAAGCGCTGCAGTCGCAACTCGAGAATGGCGCGAGCCTGCTCGTCGGACAGACGGCACGTGCCGTCCTTCGATACTTTGTGGCGCGGGTCGGCGATAAGCTCCACCAGCGGCGCCACATCACGTGCAGGCCAATCGCGCGCAGTCAGCGCAGCGCGAGCCGACGCAGGATCGGGTGCGGAACGGATCAGTGCAATTACTTCGTCTACATTCGCGACGGCAATCGCGAGACCAACCAGGATATGAGCCCGGTCACGCGCCTTGTTCAGCAGGTGCTTGGTACGCCGGCTGACGACCATTTCGCGAAATTCAACGAAGGCCTGAATGAAATCTCTTAGATTGAGCTGTTCAGGTCGCCCTCCATTGAGAGCAACGAAATTGCAGCCAAAACTCGATTGCAGCTGCGAGAAGCGGTAGAGCTGGTTCAGCACCACGTCGGCGACCGCGTCCCTGCGCAGTTCGATAACGACACGCATGCCATCGCGATCCGATTCATCGCGGATGTCACTGATCCCCTCGATCCGCTTGTCGCGTACAAGTTCCGCGATCTTCTCGATCATCGTGGACTTGTTCACCTGATACGGAATCTCGGTAATGATCAGCGCCTCACGGTCCCGCCTCGTCGTTTCAACCGATACGCGCCCGCGCATTACGACGGACCCCCGCCCCGTGTCATAAGCAGAGCGGATACCTGACCGCCCCAGAATAAGGCCTCCGGTGGGGAAATCAGGGCCCAGCACAATTTCGTTCAATTCGAGAATTGTGATGGCCGGATTGTCCAGATAGGCCATGCAGGCATTGATCACTTCGCCCAGATTGTGCGGCGGGATGTTGGTGGCCATTCCGACGGCGATGCCGCCAGCACCATTGACCAGAAGGTTCGGAAACTTCGCTGGCAGGACCGAGGGTTCCGATTCCGACCCGTCATAGTTTTCCTGGAAATCGACCGTGTCCTTGTCCAGATCATCCAAAAGCGAATGGGCGACCTTTTGCAGACGGCACTCTGTGTAGCGCATGGCCGCGGGAGGATCCCCGTCGACTGAGCCAAAATTGCCCTGCCCATCGATTAGCGGCAGACGCAGTGAAAAATCCTGCGCCATACGTACGAGCGCATCGTAAATCGCGGAGTCGCCGTGAGGGTGATACTTACCAATCACATCACCGACGACGCGTGCCGATTTTCGGTATGGTTTGTTCCAGTCGTAACCGTTCTCGTGCATCGAATAGAGGATACGCCGGTGAACCGGTTTGAGACCGTCGCGCACGTCGGGCAACGCACGGCTTACGATCACGCTCATGGCGTAGTCGAGATAAGACCGCTTCATCTCCTCGGAAATGGAAATGGGCCTTATATCGGAAGGGTCCTGAGGTCCCTCGCCACCGGGCGGAGGTGGAATGTCATTGACGTCTGACAAGGCTTAGGCCTGCGTTCTTTTCTGGTGCGAAACCGGCTTCCTGAACAGGCGATAAGCAGCACAAATGCAGCTATGCGAGGAGGCAGCGGAAACGCTTTGAGAAGTGGCATCTATTATAATCGAAACGGGCCCATAACCGCAATGTTGCGGACTAGAAAAACAGCCAGTTTCCCGCATAAACTTTTATTACAAATCAATGCACTAAAAGATTTTTGCACATAAGGCCACTTGTGCCTAACGCGGGACCTCCACACGCATCTCCGCACCGCCAAGTTCATGCACCGAATCGTGCGCTCGAACAGTCACTTCAGCAATACCGTCAGGGATACGAACACCCGCCAGCGAGCGCGTGAAAGGCTGCTCATTTTCATGTGGATGGGCGAGCGTCCGCGTACCAAGCACGGTACCGTCAGGGGCCACGACATCCCATGCATTGGCGTAGTGTTTCCATCCCGTATCGTCATGTCGCACGGTCACGTCAAATCGGTACGTACCAGTACCTTCCTTGATGATCTTGACGCCGACGACATCCGCCTCTCCGGCCAGGGCAGTGAGCGGCGAAAGAATTAGCCACGTGCCACAAATGAGACTGCGTGCACGAAAAGGAAACTTCATCATCAGACACTTCTCCAACTTGGCCGTGCAAACGGCGCGCGCATAGAAACTCTAGCATTTTCAATTGGGCGGAGAACAGGATTGTCGCCGCGGATCGGTAACGTTACGGTCTCCTCCGTTCAGACAAACCTGGAACCTCACAAAGTGTTCTCATGAAACTTGATGACGCAGAGACCCCTCGCCTGTTGCTCGACACAGAGCGACTGCAGCAAAACATCGACATGATGGCGGCGCGATGCGCGGATCTTGGCGTGACGCTCCGCCCGCACCTGAAGACACCAAAATCGCTGAAGGTCGCGGAGCAAGCGGTTCCCGACAAAGCGTCGCCTCTGACCGTCTCAACCCTGAAAGAAGCAGAGGCCTTTGCTGCCGGCGGCCACACAAACATTCTCTGTGCGGCGGCAACTGCACCAACGAAACTGGCCCATGCAGACAGAATTCAGTGCACAACGAATGCGTGGGTCATTCTCGTGACAGACAGCGTCGCGCTGGTTGAGGCGGCAGATGCAAAGGCCGGCGAACTGGGTGCCAGTTTCGATTTCCTCATCGAGGTTGATTGCGGCGAACACCGCTCAGGGGTCAAGCCTGCATCTGAAGAGCTGCTGCAGGTTGCGGAAGCGCTAAAGGCAGCATCGCATCTGCGCCTGGTCGGCGTCATGAGTCATGCCGGCCATTCCTATGCACTCGATGATCCTGAACAAATCGCCGATCTTGCGGAGGTCGAACGCGCTGCCGCGGCGGACTCCGCCAGCATGCTGCGCGAAGCGGGATACGATTGCGAGATTGTCAGCATTGGCTCAACACCAACCGTGCTGCATGCTCGGCATCTTGAAGGCGTTACCGAGGCCCGTGCCGGCGTCTATCTGTTTTGGGACCTCGCACAATACTCACGGAAGATGTGCCGTCTCGACGATATCGCCGTGACAGTGCTGGCCACCGTTATCGGCCACAACCGTGAAGGGAAAAGCATCATCATCGATGCCGGTGCCCTGGCCCTCTCCAAGGACATTAGCGCCAACACTTTCGCACCACACGTCCAATATGGCTTTGTGTGCGACGTGGACACGCTCGAACAATTTGATGGACTCAGTGTCAGCGAGGTACATCAGGAGCATGGCACCGTTTTTGTGCCCGATGAGAGTTGGTTTGACAGGCTGCCGATTGGTTCGCAGGTGCGCGTGCTGCCCAATCATACCTGCATGACATGCGCGGCCTATGATGCCTACGATGTCGTTCAGGGTGGTGAAATCGTCGAGACCTGGCCGCGCGTGAATGGCTGGTAAATTGATCAAAAAGACAAGAGGCTGAGGGGGACCATGGCCGCAAAGGGCTCCAAAAAGGTGATTTATGCAGCGCTCGCGGGCAACGGGCTCATCGCCATTACCAAGTTCGGGGCGGCTACGCTGACCGGGTCCTCCGCCATGTTGTCGGAAGCCATTCACTCGCTCGTTGATACAGGCAATCAGGGCCTTTTGCTCTATGGCATCAAACGCTCCAAGCGCCCGCCTGACGCCGCCCACCCATTCGGTTACGGCTCAGAGCTCTATTTCTGGGCTTTTGTCGTAGCCATCCTGATATTCGGTCTGGGCGCGGGCATATCCTTCTATGAAGGCGTGCAGAAGCTGTTGCACCCTCACCCACTCAAGGATCCCTACATCAACTACATCGTGCTGGGTCTGGCGATGATCTTCGAAGCTGCCGCCTGGTACATCGCCTACAAGGAATTCGGCAAAGTGCGCGGCAATTTCGGACTGTTCGAGGCCGTCCAGCGCTCCAAGGACCCGACCATCTTCACAGTTCTGTTTGAGGACACTGCCGCAATGCTCGGACTCATAGCGGCATTGATCGGTGTCGCTTGCGCTGACTTCCTGGATATCGCCTGGGCCGATGGCGCGGCGTCCGTCGCCATCGGCGTCATTCTTGCGGGCACCGCTGCCGTCCTCGCTTACGAGACCAAGGGGCTGCTCATTGGCGAGGCTGCAAGCCGGGAATTGACGCAAGGTGTACGCGGCATCGTCGGACGCGCAAAGGATGTGCGCCATATCAACGAGCTGCGCAGCATGCATATGGCGCCCAACGACATCCTGATGGCGCTCAGCCTCGACTTTCATGATGAATTGAGCGCCGGTCGCGTCGAGCAGACCATTTTCAAGCTTGAAAAGGACATCAAGGGCCGCTTTCCCGATGTCAGGCGGCTCTATATCGAGGTACAGTCAAAGGATGATCATCATCGCTCGGTCATGACGTCGCGCCGGGAGCGCCGTCGCGACCAGAAATCCTGACCCAATGATGTATTACGAGTGGATCGCCGCCGCACTCGGCGTCATCGTCGTCTATATGCTGCTCGGATACGTCTGGGTGTGGTGGACCGCGCGGCGGAAGAAATGATGATTTGTTCTCAGACCACAGGGATCACGGCTCGAAAACAATGAACACCAAAACGAACGACGACACGCTCAGGGGCGGCTGTCAGTGTGGCACGGTTCGTTATGAGCTTAAGGCCCCACCGCTCGAAGTTTATGTCTGCCACTGTACGGAATGCCGTAAACAATCCGCATCTGCTTTTGGCATTTCGGTTATTGCATGCAGCGCTGATGTTCGGCTGGTGCAAGGCGCACTGAAGCAATGGTCGCGGCCAGCCAAAAGCGGGCGAACAGTCGACTGTTTCTTTTGTCCAGAATGCGGGTCACGCATTTGGCACGGTGATAAGAAAAAGCGCCAGACCATCAGTATCAAAGGCGGCTCACTGGATGAACCGGTCGATATCTCGTCAGCGGCTCACATTTGGACCAATAGTAAACTGCCCGGAGTCGTTATTCCCGAGCACGCCCCAACGTTTCGCCAAGAGCCCGAATAATGTCGGTGATCCGGATCGCCGCCGTCCGACCTTCGTATGTCACAAGATGCAAAAAAATTTGGGCGACGCAGCCAAAAACCTAAAACGGAATCTCGTCGTCGATTTCCTTGTCGAACGACCCGCCGGACTCCATCGGGCTGCTTTTGCCGAATTCTCCGCCATTGCCGTTTGACGACGCATGGTCACCCGAACCGCCGCTAGCGCGCGAGTCGAGCATGGTCAGGGATGAGTTGAAACCCTGCAACACTACCTCGGTGGAGTAGCGTTCCTGTCCCGACTGGTCTTCCCATTTGCGCGTCTGAAGCTGACCTTCCAGATAAACCTTTGAGCCCTTCTTGAGGTACTGCTCCGCGATCCGGCACAGACCCTCGTTGAAGATGACAACACGATGCCACTCGGTCCGCTCGCGGCGTTCGCCGGTTGACTTGTCGCGCCAGCTTTCGGAGGTGGCGACGCGCAAGTTCGCGATCGGACGCCCGTCCTGCGTGTTCCTGATTTCCGGGTCCGCGCCCAGATTTCCAATAAGAATTACTTTGTTGACCGATCCGGCCATTGCTCGTTCCTTTCCGCCGGTGTTCAGCGTTTGTTAACCCTGACACCGTCATATCGCCCGCAAAGTGCTGACACATGCAGGTGCCGCGAAACCCTCACCGCACCCGTTCGAATCTTGTCCACATTAGCCCGCCGACCCGAAGCACCGCCAGACCGCATATGTCCCTGTCCACACTTGTCGAATCCTGTCCACAACCCGTATCCGGCATGACAGTTGCGTAATAAACACGAGAAAACCACAAATGTTCATGATATGTTCCAGTATAATCACACGAATGCCGCATTGCAATGACTATTGCGGCGGCCCGCGCGCAGAAACTGTTGCATACACGCAACGCTTGCAGCGCGAAGTTCCCTGTTTTGAGCCCTCTAGCAACCATTAGCGAGAAAAAACATGGCCAACACGGCTGTCATCGATTATGAGCGGCGATCAGATCAGACGGGCCGTATTCCCGAAATTCGCAGGGATTCTGCTGAACCGGTCGATCTTGAGAACGGAGACTTCATGAGTCCCGACAGAGTTCGCAAGCGGCAAAAGGAAAGAGCCCGGATTATGGGCCGGGGGCCGTTCGGCTTTTCGCGCAAGACGTGGCCGTTTGTCAAAGTGCTCGTCGGCAACTGGATATTCTCGCTCGTCTACTACGTCGGCATGAAGCAGATCATCCCCTGGCGCCCCGACGCATGGACTGCGATCGACAGGCTGGTCCTGATGATCCAGTGTTCCATCCTGGCGGTGCTGCCGACCGTGCTGGCCATCGCCATCGTTGCTGCCCAGCGGCTCAATCCGGACATGTGGGTCGGACAGAAGGTCAAGCCCAACTCTGCGCTCGACATCAACACGCGGTTCATTCTGAACACGACTGAACAGTTTATCCTGTTCATTGTCGGTCTTGCGGGTATCGCGCTCTATGCGCCGCATATGGAAGGTCATTCAGTTCCGATCCTCACCTCACTCTTCCTGATCGGACGTGTCCTGTTCTGGTACGGCTACCACAAGAACCCTTACCTAAGGGCGTTTGGCTTCGGCCTCACCTTCTACCCCACCTGCGGTGTCTTCATGTGGCTCCTCATCCGCATGTTCACAGGCTACTCGCTTCCGATTTAGGGGTGAATATCGGTTTTAGCCGCCTTTCTGTTGACATGTGAGTTGTGCCATCTTGTGTGTGAAGGCGCGCCGGTTTAATCCGGTGGACGCCCTAATGCTCAAATGGTGCAATGTCGTCCAAGACCATCTCCATACGCGGTGCGCGCGAGCATAATCTCAAGAGTGTTGATCTTGAGCTGCCGCGCGAGAAGCTGATTGTCATCACCGGCCTGTCGGGTTCGGGGAAGTCGTCGCTCGCCTTCGATACAATCTATGCGGAAGGCCAGCGCCGTTACGTGGAATCGCTCTCCGCTTATGCGCGTCAGTTTCTGGAGATGATGCAAAAGCCGGACGTGGACCATATCGAAGGTCTCTCGCCCGCCATCTCCATCGAGCAAAAGACCACCAGCCGCAACCCGCGCTCGACCGTCGGCACGGTCACCGAAATCTACGACTATATGCGGCTGCTCTTTGCCCGCGTCGGCGTGCCCTACTCCCCCGCAACGGGCCTGCCCATCGAAAGCCAGACGGTCTCCCAGATGGTCGACCGGGTTCTGGAGCTTGAAGAAGGGACCCGGGCTTACCTGCTTGCCCCCATCGTGCGCGGCCGCAAGGGCGAATACCGCAAGGAACTCGCCGAGCTCATGAAGAAGGGCTTTCAGCGGGTCAAAATCGACGGCGAGTTCTACGAAATCGCCGAGGCTCCCGCGCTCGACAAGAAGTTCACCCATGACATCGATGTGGTGGTCGACCGGCTGGTGGTGCGCGACGACATCGCCACGCGGCTGGCGGATTCGCTTGAGACCGCACTTGCCCTCACCGACGGCGTCGCGATTGCCGAATTCGCCGACAAGCCCTTGGATCAGTCCCAGCTGGACTCAGCCAATATGGGGCGCAATGAAACCCACGAGCGGATCATCTTTTCCGCCCGCTTCGCCTGCCCCGTATCCGGCTTCACCATCGATGAAATCGAGCCGCGGCTGTTCTCTTTCAACAACCCCTATGGTGCGTGTCCGTCCTGCGACGGGCTCGGCACGGAACTGCGCTTCGAACAGGACCTCGTCGTACCGGACGGAAATCTGAGCCTGCGCCAGGGTGCAATCGTGCCCTGGGCCAAGACGGGCGCCACATCGCCCTATTACGCACAAACGCTTGAAGCCCTGACCACGCATTACAAGGTCAAGATGAGTGACCCCTGGAACGAGCTGCCAGAGAAGGTACGCGACGCCATCCTGTTCGGGTCGGGCGATGAGGAAATCACATTCACCTACGAGGACGGGACGCGCAGCTACACCGCCACCAAGCCGTTCGAAGGGGTCATCAACAACATCCAGCGGCGCTGGCAGGAAACGGAATCAAACTGGGTGCGCGATGAACTTTCCCGCTACCAGTCCGACCATCCCTGCCAGGCGTGTGAGGGCTATCGCCTCAAGCCACAGGCGCTTGCGGTCAAAATTGCCGATTTGCACATTGCCCAGGTGACGGAAATGTCGATCCGCGCGGCGGGCGACTGGTTCGACGGACTGCCTGGCAACCTCTCAGACAAACAGAATGAGATCGCGACGCGCATCCTGAAAGAAATCCGCGAGCGGTTGAAGTTCCTGAATGACGTCGGGCTCGACTATCTCACCCTCGCGCGCGCCTCGCGCACGCTGTCGGGCGGCGAGAGCCAGCGCATCCGCCTGGCAAGCCAGATCGGCTCCGGGCTGACGGGCGTGCTCTATGTGCTGGATGAGCCTTCGATTGGATTGCACCAGCGCGACAATGCCCGGCTCTTGGAGACGCTGAAACATCTGCGCGATCTCGGCAACACGGTCATCGTCGTCGAGCATGACGAGGACGCGGTTCTGAACGCCGACTATGTTGTCGACATGGGGCCGGGTGCCGGCATCCATGGCGGCGAGGTTGTGGCGGAAGGCACGCCGAAGAAGGTCATGGGCAACGCCCGCAGCCTCACCGGGCAATATCTGACGGGGATGATGCAGATCCCCATGCCACCCGCACGGCGCAAGATTTCCGAGACGCGCAAGCTCACGGTCGTGGGGGCAAAAGGCAACAACCTCCAGGATGTGACGGCGGAGATCCCGCTGTCGACTTTCACCTGCATCACCGGCGTTTCCGGCGGCGGCAAGTCGACGCTTCTGATCGAGACGCTCTACAAGGGCGTCGCGCGCAAGCTCTCAGGCTCGCGCGAATACCCCGCCGAACACGACCATATCGAGGGCGTGGAACATCTCGACAAGATCATCGATATCGATCAAAGCCCGATCGGGCGCACGCCGCGCTCAAACCCCGCCACCTACACCGGCGCCTTCACGCCCATCAGAGAGTGGTTCGCGGAACTGCCGGAATCGCGCGCGCGCGGCTACAAGCCGGGGCGGTTTTCCTTCAACGTGAAGGGCGGGCGCTGCGAGGCGTGCCAGGGCGACGGGCTCATCAAGATCGAGATGCATTTTCTGCCCGATGTCTACGTCACCTGCGACCAGTGCAAGGGCAAGCGCTACAATCGCGAGACGCTGGATATCAAGTTCAAGAACAAGTCCATCGCCGACATTCTCGACATGACGGTGGAGGAAGGCGCGGAATTCTTCAAGGCCGTGCCGAGTGTGCGCGACAAGCTGGAGACGCTCAAACGCGTCGGCCTCGATTACATCAAGGTCGGCCAGCAGGCGACGACGCTATCGGGCGGCGAAGCGCAGCGGGTGAAGCTGTCAAAGGAACTCTCCCGCCGGGCGACGGGTCGCACGCTCTATATCCTCGACGAACCCACCACCGGCCTGCACTTCCACGATGTGGCCAAGCTGCTCGACGTGCTGCACGAACTGGTCGACCAGGGCAACACAGTCGTTGTGATCGAGCACAATCTGGAAGTGATCAAGACGGCGGACTGGATCATCGACCTCGGGCCTGAAGGCGGCGACGCCGGCGGGCGCGTCGTTGCCGCCGGCACGCCGGAGCAAGTCGCAAAAACGCCGGACAGCTATACGGGACAATTCCTCAAGGGGTTGTTCAAACGGCGACCTGCGGCTTCATCGCGGGCCAAGAAGCGTGCTGAGGCTGCGGAGTGATGCGAGCATGTTTCGCCAAACGACCACGCTCGTAGTTGGCGCAGGTGGTAGCAAAGACTTTTCCTTGCCGACCGGCGTTGAACTGAAAAACCAAATATCTAGCTCTGTAAGGTTTCGCTTTGATCATCCCTTCAACAATCAAACTGGGGGTGACAAGGATTTGCTTCGAGTTTTACGGCAAAAATTCGAACAAGAAGAACTCAATGAAATCACAGTTGGGGGAAACGTTCTTTCCAACTCAATGTCTTTGTTTCCGTCAATAGATGAAGCTTTACACTACCACTCACATGATGAAAAAATTGTTCTTCTTGGGAAAATCGCCATAGCAAAAACGATAATAGAATCTGAAAAGAAAAGCTGGTTGAACAATAGACATAACCAAGAGCAGGCCATTTTTTCTAGCTCTGAAGAAAACTGGCTCTCTCAAGTCCTATCACTTGCTACTAGCGGATCAACGAAGGAAGATGCACGAGAGCTATTTTCAAAAGTAAGATTTATCAATTTCAATTATGACCGCACTTTGGAACATTTCCTGTTCTGGAGTTTGCAGGTAAGGGCCGGTTTGAGTGGTGATGCCGCCAAAGAGGCAATGGGCGCGCTCGATGTAATACGGCCATATGGATCATTGGGGCCCTTAGATTGGCAGGAACACGGAGGTGTGCCGTTCGGAGGAAATCGGAATCCGTTCGAACTCGCGACTAAAATCTGCACATTTACTGAGCGAACTGAAAATGATTTGGTTACTCAAATCGATAGAATGATAAATCAATCAAAGTTAGTGATTTTCATTGGCTTCGGATTTCACGAACAAAATCTTTCGTTGTTTGAACCAATCGCCGGAAAACGCCGCGAACCGCGTGACGTCTGGGCAACAGTAAGTGGCATCCACGACGAAAATCATGATCTGATTAGCAAATCACTTAGACGGCGAATTGCAAAAACAAACAAGCCTCGCTTGTTTCCCTAGAAAGCCAATGACTTCTTCGCAAACTTAAGGCCGTCCATCGCCGCTGCAGTAGGCTAAGCGGGCACCGATTGTCTGACTGTCCAAATGGCCCAGTCACTTGTTCGTCATTCCCGCGAAGGCGGGAATCCAAATGCGATGCTCACCAGATTTCATCGCTCAAGTCCCGCCATTCTGGGTTGCCGCGCATAATCTGACGGATTTTCCAGGCGCGGTTCCATTTTTTCATCTGCTTCTCACGGATTATCGCGCTTTCCATGGTCTCGTGCGGCTCATACCAGACCAGCCGGGCCACGCCATAGCGTTTTGAAAACCCCTCCACTTGCCCAGCTTTGTGCTGCGCGAGGCGTCGCGGCAGGTTGCTGGTCACGCCGATATAGAGCGTGCCGTTTCTGTCACTGGCGAGTATGTAGACGCAGGGTGATTTATCCATCGCAGCCGCCCAATTGGATTCCCGCCTTCGCGGGAATGACGACTATAACGTCCATCGATGAACGAGCGAAAGAACTACCCAATGCCCCCATACTCCCCCACCGACCCCCTCATCATCCGCGAAAGCCGCGACTGGGCGTGGAAGGTTTTCGAAAATCAGGCGCATCTCGGGCACATGATGTTCATCGCCCGGCGCGAAACGGAAGGCTCCCTCGTCGATTGTTCGCCCGCTGAATGGCAGGACCTTCACAGCGAGTTGGCACTGTATGAACGGGTGATGACCGAGCTGTTCGCGCCCGACCGCTTCAACTACGGCCAGTTCGGCAATGTGTGGGGGCAACTGCATGTGCACGCCTATCCGCGCTACCGCAGCGCTCCGGAGTGGAACGGGAAAGCCTTCCCCGACGTGCAGTGGGGTGCGCCGCCAATCCCTGAACCGCCCTCACCGCTTGAAGGTGCCGCTCTGGAGGAATTCGCCGCGTGGTTCAAGGAGCGCCTCGAAAAACTCGCCTGAGAGCAAGATCAACCGCACATCGGGAACTTCCGGTACACCGCGCGCCAACCCGCCGTCATTCCGGCGGAAGCCGGAATCCAGAAACAACTTGGCAAGCACCTTATCTTTCCGCCCTGGGTTCCGGATCGCGGAGCAGATGAACCAATCCGCCATTGTGATCCACCGTGGCTGCTCCTTGTCCGGAATAACGAAAGCGGTGTTTCCGCTCAGTTACCGTGCTGCCCACGCACCAAAGTGCTGAGAGGGGCAGTTGAACACCCAGCGTGTGCCGCGAAAGTTTTCGCGCAAGCGATGGGCAATGTGGCTCACGCGCGGCAGCAAGCATTTCCGCCAATCTGTGATGTGCATCACTCGATAAATGCCGGGTGCACGCCACCTCCGGTCACAGAACAGGGACCAAACACTATAAACCGGAGAACCGGAATGACTTCGTCAGAGACAACGAGAATCCTCTTCTTTCCGACGGCGGCCATCGCCTCGATCTTCGTGGCGGCGGCGGCCGGTATCGCCAGCAACCGCCGCACACGGCGTGAACAACGCCGCCAGCGCCGCGCCATAAGCCAACTGCGCCGCCTCGATGACCACACACTGCGCGATATCGGCTTCGACCGGACCGAAATTGCGTCCGTGATCAAGTATGGCCGCAAGGGCCGGTAAAAAGGCCCTGCGCCCCCACGACCCTGGATTTGCACAGCCACGGCACGACACAGATCCCCTGAGACGATATTCTGCTTGGTTTAGCCTGCATATGAGCTGCCAAACGGATTTCCGCCGCAGATTCAGCGCTCAAAATCCACGCAAACCTTAGCTTTTCATCCAAAACAGCACTTCTGTGATGTGCATCACTCATGTTTTGCGCGACGTGCACCCATCTTCTGAAGGATCGGACGGAAATTCCTTTGCGAGATGGAGCGCTAGAGATGAAAACCCTTACTATCCTCAAAACCACCATGTTGGCAGCACTTGCCGCCGCACCCTTGGTCGCCATGACCTCACAATCCACGTTCGCACAACGCGTCGTGACCGCGACCTGTCCGCAGGGCTATATCCTCTCCGGCAACAGTTGCGTCAGGCCTGCCCTAACGCCGACCTGCCCGTCCGGATTTGGATTTTCCGCGGGCCAGTGCATTAAAAACAGCCAGGGTCGCGCAACAACAACCAAGCCGGCATCGAGCGGCCCCTGGGCATTCATCACCAGAGAAGCCTTTGGTGTCAAAGAAGCCGCGGAGCTCGACGGTGCGAATTTCTGTGCCGTGTCCGGCTCGCCGTCGGTAGCCGCCGCTACAGATTTCTTCAAGGAAAAAGGCCTGACCGCCACGCACGTAAAGGTCGACACACAGCGCGCAGGTGTCAAAACATACCAGAAGTATGACTGCGACATTCTCGTTGTCGCAGACCGTATCGCCCGCTCGACCGCCGACAGTCTGGAACCTGCGGGAGGGCATCTGGTTCTGCCGGAAAAACTTATCAGTTTGAACGCCGCTTCGCCTGAGCCTGTTGCCGCCCCGGACGTTCCGGTTGCTAAGGCCGCTCCGGTAAAGCCTGTTGTTGCCCCAGTCGCACCGGCCCCGCTGCCGCGCAAGCCCCCCGCAACCGTCAAGAAGAAGCCGGCTCCGAAGAAGGTCGCGAAGAAGCCCGTCAGGCGGAAGCCCAGATGCTCGAGAGTCCGGTATGCATACACGAGCGGCAACACATGCGCCTGCGCCGGTCCGCGGGTCTTCACCGGGAACGCCTGCGTGAGACCAAGATGGTGGTAGACGCCGCCTGAAGCCGGCTTGGAGACCTGCCCCAAGCCGGCCGCCCTCGCATGAGAATAAGATTATCATCACATCGAGGACATCTGGTGCACCACGTGCCAACAACCCGTCATTCCGGCGGAAGCCGGAATCCAGAAACAATATGGCAAGCACCTGGTTTTTCCGTCCTGGATTCCGGATCGCGGAGCAGATAAACCAATCCGCCATTACGATCCACTGCGGCTGCTCCTTGTCCGGAATGACGAATGCAGTGTTTCTACTCACTCCCAGTAACGCCCGACGATGCCCGCCGCTTCGAACAGATATTTCAGGACTGCAAAAACGAAGGCGGTGCTGACACCGAAAAGGATGATCCCGTTGGCCGCTTCCAGCCCGCTCAGCACCTGCCAACGGGGGGTAAGCGTGATGTCGCCGTAGCCCAGGGTGGTAAAGGTGACGGTGGAGAAATAAAGGGCGCGTTCGAGGCTCTCGAACTGGCCGAGGATCATGTAGAGCACCGCCCAGGCCCATATCTCCAACGTGTGCAGCGCAAAGACACCGAGAACGGCAGCGGCAAACATTCTGATCGCCCAGATGTAACTGTCCCGGCCGGCATGTCCGACCCGATGCCGGCGCAACCATGCGACCGTGGCGAGGATGCCACCCACATGGATGATGACGGTGAAGCCGACCATGGCCGACCCGATCAGGAGCTGTTCACCGAGCATGATTCCCCCAAACGTCCTTTTTCACACTCTAACCCGGTCGTACCCGAAGCGGAGGCTAAGAATAATTCGCACTTTGAGCAGGGCTTTGTCCCCAGTCACAAATGAGTCGCACATTCCC
>DEIT01000256.1:17637-17881 GCA_002352635.1 Hyphomicrobiaceae bacterium UBA2767
ATTCGCGGCAGCCTATTTCGCAGTACTCGTCGGTGGCATTGCCAGCGCACAGGCTCACTCGGCCCAGCAATGCAAAAAAGAACTCCAGTCCTACGCGACAATGTGCAAGTTCAGTCCAACGGCCTGGATTCTGGGCTTCTGCAAGAACAAAAAGGCTCAGACCTGGTGCAGCAGCAAGAAAGAGCACGACAAAAAATTCCACTAGGCGGCTTTCGCCTGATCAATTAGGGGGGCGTGGTTGACC
>DEIT01000083.1:0-6928 GCA_002352635.1 Hyphomicrobiaceae bacterium UBA2767
CCACACATGGCAAATAGCAGACGTTCGGCTTTCCAGTCAGCTCACTGTGCTTGAGTGGCTGTTGATAGTACACATCGGCTCTTCACTTCGATATCTCTAGACTTTTAGAATTGTCAGGTGTGGCAGGGCCAATGAGCAAAAAGAGGTAAGGCATGGAAAACCGATTGAACGTTTTTGAAGGGCCGGATGCCGTGCGGAATTTTCTTGATCCGGGCAAACTTCCCAACCTGCCTCTCGTGGAGCTGCCGGCCTCATTCAATCCCCATGCCGGCGACCGGGTTCGGATTTTCGCGAAGCTCATGAACATGCTGCCGCTCGGCAACGTCAAAGCCGTCCCGGCGTTCAATATGATCAGAGAGAAATACCTAAAGAGCGAATTGGAAGGCGTGGAGCGGATTATCGAAAACTCGTCGGGCAACACGGTGTCGTCCCTGGCGATCGTCGCCCGGCATTTCGGGGTGGACAAGACAAGCTCTTATGTGCCCGCCGAGATTTCCTGGAACAAACTGCTGATGCTTCTTTTCTTCGGGATCAATCCGATCGTCAACGAGGAGCCGGCCGACCCCTCGGAAAACGATCCGGCCAGCGGCGTATACAAGGCCCGCAAGGACGGGGAACGGCCCGATACGTTGAACCCGGGCCAGTATGAGAACCCGGACAATCCCGGGGCACACGAGAAATGGACCGGGCCCCAGATCTGGGAACAGACCGATGGCAAGATCAGCCTTTATTGTGCCGGACTGGGCACCACCGGGACCTTGATCGGCACCGCCACTTACCTGAAGCGGCAAAATCCTTGCCTTCCGGTCCTGGGCGTGATGCGTGCGCCGGGCCATTATGTTCCGGGCGCCCGGACGGAAAAGCTGCTCAATCTCGTGGGTTATGACTGGCGCGCCCATTTGGATCATATTGAATGCGCCGAAAGCGAAGTGTCTTACCGACTTAGCATGGAAATGAGCCGTATTGGACTGCTGGTCGGCCCGACGTCGGGCATGGCGCTGGCTGGGCTGTTGCAGCATCTGAATAAGGTCAAGGCGGATGATGGGTTTGACGGCATGCGGAATTCGGACGGAGAAGTCCTTTGCGTCTTTCCCTGCCCGGACGGACCACTTCCCTATTTGGACGAATACCCTAAATACGTCGATGCGTCGGAATTTCCGGCGATTCGCAATGAAGAACTATTGCTGAACAAACCTTGATCAGAATTGTTCATTGGTGAGACCATGATACTCAGCCCCTCCCAAGACTGCCTCGGCATTCTTCGCCGCCTGATCGCCTTCGATACGACGAGCCGGAATTCCAATCTCGAGCTGATCGAATATGTGAAAATTCTGCTGGACGAACTCTCGATCCCGTTCCGCCTGACCTACGACGACGAAGGCCGCAAGGCGAACTTGCTGGCGACGCTGGGGCCGGCGGCACCCGCCGGTGGTTATATCCTGTCGGGACATACGGACGTCGTGCCGGTGGACGGGCAGGCGTGGGACACGGACCCCTTCGATCTCACGAAAATCGACGGCAAGCTGTACGGCCGTGGCACAACGGACATGAAGTCCTTCGTCGCTGTGGTTCTGGCCGCGTTACCCGAGGTTCAAAGGCGCGGCTTGAGAGTGCCCCTGCATGTGGCGCTTTCCTATGACGAGGAAGTGGGATTGGTTGGCGTCCGCCGGCTGATCGCCGATATGTGTGACCGTGGCATCAAACCCGAAGGCTGCATAGTCGGCGAGCCGACAAGCATGCGCATCGTCGCCTCGCACAAGGGGAAGCGAAGCTACCGGTGCCGGGTCTGCGGTCTGGAAGCCCATTCGTCGCTGGCGCCGACCGGGGTCAACGCCGTTGAATACGCAGGCGCGGTCATCGCCTTCTTGCGCGAACTTGCCCGCCGCCGCCGGACACAAGGCCCGTTCGATGACGGGTACGACTGCGCCCATACGACCGTTCACGTGGGCACCGTGAAAGGCGGGATGGCGCTGAATATCGTCCCGGCGGAGTGCACGTTCGAGTTCGAGTTCCGTCATCTCCCCGGGGACGATCCGGACGGCATTTTCGGGGAGCTGACATCCTATGTGGATAACGAGTTGGTGCCCGAAATGCGGGCCGTACACCCGGATGCAGGCATCTGGTTCGAGCCCATGGCGGTGATCCCATCGCTCGACACGGAAGAAGACGCCACGATCACACAGCTCGCCAAGGCGATCACCGGCGACAACACGGTGCGCAAGGTGTCCTACAATTGCGAAGCCTGTCTGTTTCACGACGTCGGCGTGCCGACCATCATTTGCGGGCCCGGTGATATCGACCAGGCGCACAAGCCGAATGAGTTCATCGAGATCGATCAAATCGCCAAATGCGAAGCCTTCATGAAGGGGCTCATGGACAGGATCTGCGTGGCGAACTGAAGGCGTGGAAAGGCAAATGATGGCCCTCTCGGGATTTGCCGCGAAGTCCATTGTATACTCTTCAAAAACCAGGGCGGTGGAGGGATATCGATTTGACGGCTGTTGGCACGGACCTGCCGCACCGTGGCTCAGCGGAGCGCGGCAGCTTCCGCGGGGTAACCGGTCACGCGGCGGCAGTTCGGCGGCTTTGCAGCGGCTTCGTATGACCTGTGGCAAGCTGGCCTACGGCCGACTTCCGATTTCGTAGAGACACACGTGGCAGAGATAGGTTCGCCAATGTCTACTTCCTCCGTCAGTCGTCAAGGAAGAGTGAGGTGGAGGCGACTTGCCGGCTCTATTGCCGGTGTGATCGCCGCTTCGGCGCTTGTCGCGGGCCAAGCCTCTGGTCAGCAAACCCTAGCGGCGCCAAAGGTGACCGCGACTTCCGTCTTTGTGCTCAATGCCAACACTGGGCAACCCCTTTATCTCAAAGGCGAGAACAAGCCGTTCAGGATCCTCAGCCTCACCAAGCTGATCACGGCCTATGTCCTCGTGGAACGTCTAGGCGGGCGGCTGTCCGACACCGTGACGATCACCAAAGCGCATCTTGCGCGCGGCTCGACGGCCGGCCTGCGCAAGGGCGACGTGTGGACCTTGCAGAATTTGCTTTACGGCATGCTGCTGGTCTCCGGAAACGATGCCGCCCTTGCCATCGCCGATCACGTCGGACGGACCATCCTCGCTCAAGAGAAGAAGCGCGGAGATCCCAGGAAGCGGTTCGTACGGGAGATGGGGTCCGCCGCCGCCGCGCTTGGCGCCAGGAACGCGCGCTTCGCCGATCCGTACGGCATATCCCCGGCCAACGTGGCAACGGTGCGCGACGTCGGGCTGATCGCGGCCAAGGTCTTCACCGATCCGCGACTGCTACCGGCCTGGCAGTGCCCGAAGCGGACGCTGAACATCGGCGGGCCGGCCGGGCGGTCGGTTACGCTCAAGACCACCCTCGAGATACTCGGCGAAGACAATGTCGTCGGGGCCAAGACGGGAACGCATGTCGGCAAGAGCATCTACAATCTCGTCACGGCATGGCGCGCGCCAAATAGGCAGACGATCGTCGCAGTGGTTCTCGGCGCCGCAAACCATTCCTCACGCTACAAAGATATGCGAACGATCCTAGCAGCGTTACCACACGACTTTTCAGAGTTGGCAGAGCCGGTCGCCGGCTCGGCGCATCAGAACGGCAATGTAAGCTGCCCTTAGCTATTCCGAGAGCACTGGGACCGACTGGCAGATCTAGATCAAGCCGACTCGACGCCGTTGCCTCGGAGCTTCGTCATCTCCATGGCAGCTTTTGGCACTCAACGGTCGTCAGTCAGGCGTACAGCTAACGGAGGCTGCTGACCCATTCCGGCGATCTGCTGTTGGTAGCGAAGCGCTGCGCGGCCGAATTTACCCTTTATGGTCGTGTGTCTTGTCTAACCGTTTTGTGGAACACTGCATTCAAAGAGACATTCAGCGACCAGCGATGCGGATATGATTGCATGTCGACCACACTGATTACGTGCGACTTCGGCGTCGACAAAGACATAGACGGAAAGAAGTCAGGCTATCTGCGCGTTCCTCACTCGACCCACCTGAGTGCGTATGGCTGGATACCGGTGCCCATTACCGTTGTCCGGAACGGGGAAGGTCCGACAGTTCTGATGATGGCGGGGGTTCACGGCGACGAATATGAAGGCCAGATCGCCCTTGACAGGCTTGCACGTAAATTAACGCCCGAGGCGTTACGAGGACACCTCATCATCTTGCCTGCCGTCAACGGACCGGCTGCGAAGGCCGGGCTTCGCACCTCCCCAGTCGATGATGGCAACCTAAACCGGGCGTTTCCCGGCAACGCCACTGGAACGCCAACGCAAATGATCGCGCATTACATCGAAGAAGTGTTGCTTCCACGCTGCGACTACCTCGTTGACCTTCATTCGGGCGGGACATCGCTTTATTACCCTCCGACATTGCTGCGCGGAAAAGGTCACACACCTGAAGAGGCTCAGAAGCTCCTGGAACTCCAGCAGGCATTTGACTTGCCATATGCATGGGAGTTCACGAGCGGCGGCGGGCCAAAATCGACAGCGCGAACGGCCATGGGCGCCGCAAATCGTAAAGGGGTAACGTCAGTGATGGCCGAGCTTGGCGGAGCCGGCGTGGTTTCAAAGGACATTCTTGCTCGAACCGAACGCGGTTTGCGGCGCATCCTTCATTGGTTGGGAATGCTTCCTGGATATAAGCCAGATCAAGCGCGCGGCACACGCGTGCTGCACGCCGAAGGCTCTATCTATGCCTATGATATTGGCCTGTTTGAGCCCTACAAGGACATTGGCGACCCCGTGAACGCCGGAGAAGAAGTCGGGGCTATCCATTTCGTTGATGCGCCAAATCGTGAACCGGTCACCGTCGATTCGCCTTATTCCGGAATCGTGCTCTGCAAAAGGACGCTCGGGCAGGTGGCGTGTGGCGACGCAGTATTCCAGATCGCTCGGGATGCGAACCAGGAATGACCCGTTTTGATTTCGATATATCGATAAACCGTCGCGAAGTCCCGACCCTGAAGACTCATTCAATTGTTCTTGGAGAAGATGGTGACGCCCTGTTCGCGGCAGGCGTCGCCGATATGGATTTCAAAGTTGCGCCGCCAATCCTCGATGCATTGCAAAAGCGACTAAGACACGAGGTATTTGGGTACGAGACAGTTCCGGAAGGATTGATCCCTGCATTGCAGGAATGGCTTGGGCGACGCCATCAGTGGCACGTTTCCGTCGAGCAGGTTCTCCGAGCTCCAAACGCGCTGAACAGCCTTGCCATCGCCACATCCCTATTTTCTGGACCGGGTGACGGGATCATTGTGCAGCCTCCGGTTTTCTTCGACTTCTACGATGTTGTTCGCGAGAACCAGCGCGCGCTTGTACGGAATCCGCTGGTCCTAAAAGACGGGCGCTATGAGATGGATTTTGATGGCCTTGAGGCGCTGGCGAAAATGCCGGCCAACAAAATTCTGTTTCTCTGCAACCCGCACAATCCGGTTGGTCGAGCCTGGACCCGAGAGGAGTTGACCAGGCTGGGGGAGATTTGCGTTCGCCACAATGTGCTGGTGGTCTCAGACGAACTGCACGGCGATATCGTTTACCCTGGCCACAGCTATGCGCCATTTGCTTCGCTTGGCCCTGCATATGCCGAGAATAGCGTCACGGTGTTGTCGCCGGCCAAGTCGTTCAATATCGCGAGTTGTTGTTCCGCATTCACCATTGTTCCCGATGAGGCGCGGCGTTCAGCCTTTGAGAAAGAGAACTCGCGGCTGACCGTGAACAAGAACAACGCGTTTTCAAATGTCGCAATGGAAGCGGCCTTTCGTGAAGGTGGGCCCTGGCTGGACGCCGTGATCGACTACTTGCAGCATAATCTTTCAGAACTGCGGGAGCGCATTAGCACAATCTCGCAGCTTCGTTTGGTCGACCCTGAGGCGACCTTCCTTGTCTGGATGGATTTTAGGGGACTCAAACTGAAGCCCAACGACCTTCACCGCTTCTTGCGGTACGGAGCCCGCTGGGAGCTGACCCGGGGCTCGGCTTTCGGACAGGAGGGTGCCGGTTTCATGCGACTGAATATTGCGTGCCGCCGAGAACGGCTCGTAAGGGCTTTGGACGATTTGGATAAAGCAATCCGCATGCTCTGAGATGGCACTCGGCAGAACGTCTTCCCCAAGTGGTTTCGCTGAAGTCTGTAAATGGCACTTAGCGGACGTTTAGGGTGGCGCTGAATAGTGTCCGCTTGTGACCCAAAGCGGACGCGGGACGGTGCAGTTCCTTCGGATGTCCTATTTCCCGGCCACCTGGTTCAGCCTGTCGTGACGTTCGCGGATGGTCTTCGGCCAGCGCGACTTGACGTAGACATAGGCGAGCGCTGCTGCCAGAACCACCGCGAACAACAGCGCCACCGATGTGCGGCTCATAGCTTAGATCACTCTCCTTTTCGCGCTAGACGCTGCCTCCGACAACGAAGTCACCCTTCATGCCGGACTCATAGTGGCCGGGCACGTTGCATCCGAACTCGATGGTGGCGCCCTTGTGGAGGCATTGTCAGAGTAAATCGGCTTGAGCCTCCTGGCGAGGTTCTTTAGCCTCCGGCAATGCAGAATCCCTTCCGCTATTTCAACAGTTCGCCTGAGGTGATCCGCCTCGCGGTGATGATGTATATCCGCTATCCGCTTTCGTTACGGCACGTCGAAGATCTGCTCCATGAGCGGGGCATCGATATCTGCCACGAGACGGTTCGGTTCTGGTGGAACCGGTTCGGTCCAATGTTCGCGGCTGCGATCAGGAAACGACGCATTCATCATCGGTCATTTTCGGAATGGCACTGGCACCTGGACGAAGTGTTCGTCAGGATCAATGGAAAGAAGCATTATCTCTGGCGTGCGGTGGATCACGAAGGCGAAGTGCTCGAGGTATTCGCGACGAAACGCTGGGATCGCCGGGCTGCGCTGAAGTTCTTGAAGC
>DEIT01000083.1:7030-20827 GCA_002352635.1 Hyphomicrobiaceae bacterium UBA2767
GTTCCGGCGACGAGAGGGTGCGATGGCGAAGTTTAGGGACGTAAAGTCCCTGCAGAAATTCGCCGCCGCCCACGCCTCGATCCACAACCACTTCAACCACGACCGCCACCTCAACCGTCGCAATATCTTCAAGCAGAACCGAGCTGCCGCCCTGGCCGAGTGGTGTCAACTTGCGGCCTGAGACCGCCAGCTTATAGGGTTTCTGACACAGGGCCGTTTTAGTCTGATAATGCATTTTGCAGAGCGCCTTTGCGATGGCCAGTTGCCGCAAAATTCGCTGGTTCCTCAAACGAGAAATCACGAACCGAACCGTCTACCTGATATTTCTCCTGACATTGCGGTCTTGACCTTGATCAAGGCGCCCGCGTGCCTGTCCCGGTAGGTTGCTTCTGAGGTGAAACACCAACCGGGGCACAAACATCATGGCCAAGAGCGCAAAATCCGCGCCGGACGCCGCACAGGCGGTCCGGATTCCAGTTATGCAGAAGGTGCTCGACAACCCCTTTCTGCTGCTCTTTCTCGGCGTCGTCATTCCAACGGTTTTATACATCATGTGGGGACTGATTGAGCTCACTCAGATCCCGCTTGCCAAATAGCGGCCGAGAAACGGGGAACAGCCATGGCAATCCATCCTCCTGAACAAACAATCTGGTGGAACGAGCGCATCGAGCGCGGCGAACTGGTCTGGATCGGAGTCGCCTTTCTCTGGGGCGTCATCATGTTTTCCATGATGGTCTACTGGCACATCGACGGAAAGCAGAACCTGTCGAATGAAGCCTACCGTATCGACCCTGGAGTTTTTGAGCAGCGCACTGAGGAATTCACCAAGAAATTCACCGTCCGCGAGGATAAGAACACCGGCTATCCGGTGGCCAAGCCACCGGCGGGCGGAGACGTCTATATGCTGGCACGCCTATGGGAGTGGTGGCCCATGTTGGAACTCGAGAAAGGTCAAACGTACCGCCTGCATTTGTCTTCTCTTGATTGGCAGCACGGGTTTTCGCTCCAACCGACCAACATCAATCTCCAGGTCCACCCGGGCATTATGCATGTGGTGACTCTAACGCCGACCGAGACGGGAAGTTTCGGTGTCGTCTGCAACGAATTCTGCGGTCTCGGCCATCACCAGATGGTCGGGCGCATCTACGTCGTCGAAGCCGGCAAGAGCCAGTAACGGGGAAGGGGGACCATCATGTCTGTCGCAACAGCTGAAACCGGAATCATCGGTGGCATCGCTGCGAAATTTCGCACTTGTCCCGCAACTGGGCTCAAGATCGATCTGGCCGCTGAAAAACTGATAAAGGCCAATGCAGTTGCTGCCGTTGTATTCCTCCTGATTGGCGGTTTGTTCGGGTTGCTGGTGGCGCTGACACGCTGGCCGGCCGTTCATCTGCTTCCCAGCGATTGGTTCTATCTCGTCCTGACGGCTCATGGTCTCGATGTTCTGCTGTTGTGGATCCTCTTTTTCGAGATTGCGGTGCTCTATTTTGCATCCGCCGTCCTGCTCAGTTGCCGACTTGCCACTCCGCGTCTGGCGTGGCTGGCGTTCTTGCTGATGATCGTCGGCGGGTTGATGACAAACGTTGCAGTACTGCAGGGCGAATCGAGCGTGATGTTTACCAGTTACGTGCCGATGAAGGCTGAGCCACATTTTTATCTGGGGCTCATACTGTTTGCGGTCGGGGCGCTTGTCGGAGTCATGGTTTTCTTTGGAACGCTGGTCATCGCGCGCGATGAGCGAACCTATGAGGGCTCGGTCCCGCTTGTAACATTCGGCGCCATCACGGCGGCCATTATTGCCGTCTTTACCATTGCCAGCGGTGCGATCATTCTGATTCCGACCTTCCTGTGGTCGGTCGGCTACATCTCTCATATCGATACTGTGATGTATAAGCTCATTTGGTGGGGCATGGGTCACTCGTCGCAGCAAGTCAACGTCGCGGCGCATGTTGCCGTCTGGTACGCGATCATTGCCATTACAGTTGGCGCAAAGCCCTTGTCGGAAAAGGTCAGCCGAACCGCCTTTTTCCTTTACATCCTGTTTCTGCAACTGGCCAGCGCGCACCATCTTCTGGTCGAGCCGGGCCTGAGTGCGGAATGGAGGATTTTTAACACCTCTTATGCGCTTTATCTTGCAGTTCTGGGCAGCTTGATCCACGGCATGACGGTGCCGGGCGCCATTGAAGCCGCCCAACGCAAAAATGGCTTCAACAACGGGATATTCGAGTGGTTGCGTAAAGCGCCGTGGAACAATCCCGCATTTGCCGGAATGTTTCTGTCGCTGGTCATGTTCGGTTTCCTGGGTGGTATATCGGGTGTCGTGCTCGGCACAGAGCAGATCAATCTGATATTGCACAATACGATCTACGTTCCCGGTCACTTCCACGCGACCGTGGTCGCAGGCACGACGCTTGCCTTCATGGCGATCACCTATCTGCTGCTCCCGCTTATTTTCCAGCGCCAGGTGATCTGGCCGAAGCTCGCGATGATACAGCCATACCTGTTCGGCATCGGCGTTGCAGGTATCTCGCTGTTCATGATGGGCGCGGGAACGCTAGGTGTTTCGCGCCGACATTGGGATATCACCTTTTCCGACGCTACGGTGACGTTCGACTATCCGGCCACCGCCTTCCTGATGATGGGCCTGAATGGCATCTTTGCGATCGTCGCATCGCTTGGCGGAATACTGTATATCCTGATCACAGTCGGGACAGTGTTCTTCGGCAAGAAAGTCGACGCCTCAAACGTCGTGGCATCACTTGGGCCAATGCCCGAGAAGCAGGTTAGCGGCGCAGTTCACGAATATGGCAGCGCCGGGACCTGGCATTTGCCCGGCACCTACATTCTGGTGTCGGTCTTCTTCCTCTCCTTCGTGCTCTACTACTTTGTAAACTGGAAGTACCTGTCAGAGGTCTGGCCGCTGAGTTAGGGACGCATGACGCACGACAAGAGCGAATAAGGCGCGCAAAATCATGTCCAACACGGCTGTCGCTATTCCGCTCGGGGCTCGGGATTATTTCGGTATCTTCAAGCCGCGTATCGCAGCCATGATTGCGCTCACCGCTCTTGGTGGTGCTGCAATCAGCCCCGAAGCGGGCATTTCGCCCTGGCCGGTGTTTCTCACGGTGGTGGCGGTATTTCTAGCCGCCGGAAGTGCCGGGGCCTTTAATCAATGGGCGGAAGCCGATCTGGACGCGCATATGGCGCGCACGGCTGCGCGCCCGTTCGCCAGCGGCCAGCTTGTGCCCGGTCCCGGCTGGCTCGCTGGAATTCTCGCACTTCTAGCCTTTGCCGTCGGCATGACGGCTCTTGCCGCCAATGGATGGGCAGCCTTCTACACATTCATGGGGGCATTTACCTACGCCGTCGTCTACACGCTCTGGCTCAAGAGGCGCTCATGGGCAAACATCATCGTCGGCGGAGCCGCCGGCAGCTTTGCAGTTCTGGCCGGCGCTGCTGCAATTGCTCCGCAGTTGGGTCCGGAACCCATCCTGCTGGCGATCGTACTGTTCCTGTGGACACCGCCGCATTTCTGGAGCCTCGCCATCGCAGTTGAAGATGAGTACCGCGCCAACCAGGTGCCCATGCTGCCTGCGCTAATCGGAACGCAGAAATGCGCTTGGGTCATTCTTGCCCACACGCTTCCACTTTCACTTATTGCATTGGTGCCCGCGCTCTACGGAATGGGCGTGGTCTATTTTCTTTTCGCACTCCTGGGTGGAACACTCTTTACTGCAACGAGTGTCACCCTCGTGATGCAGCCGACAAAGCGCCGCGCAATCCAGAATTTCCTCGCTTCACTCTTGCAACTACTGCTGCTGCTGTCCGGCGCAATGATCGATCGCTGGTTGGTGGGAAGCTTCTTATGAGAACTCTCCTCGCCCTTGTTTTCTTGTTTTTCAGTATCAGCCAAGTGGCCGCACAGGATGCAAACAAAGCGCAGCGTGCGCTCAAGACCTCACAGGCAGCTCTGGGACAGGCCCTGCCAAACGTAATTCTGACCGACCCAACAGGAACGCCCGTGCCGCTTGCAACCTTTCACGGCAAGCCGTTGCTTGTAACGCTTGTTTACACAAGTTGCGCCGACGTTTGCCCGACGCTGATAGAGTCTCTCTATCCGGCCGTTCAGGAGGCTCAGTCGGCACTTGGCGCGGAGAGTTTTTCTGTCATTACCATTGGGTTCGATGTCAGCCATGACACGCCTGAACGGATGCGGCTTCTGGCCCGCGAGCGTGGTGTCGATTTGCCGAATTGGCGTTTTCTTGCGGCGGATCAGAAAAACCTCGATGCTCTCGCCCGCGCCGTCGGTTTTGCATTTTACAGCCGTCCCGGCGGATACGATCATCTGGCCCAGGTCAGCGTCGTCGACAAGGGCGGCAAGCTCTATCAGCAAGTCTATGGCGCTGTATTCGAGCCCCCGGTGATAACCGAACCACTAAAGGATCTGGTCTATGGCCGCTATCAGCCGCTCACGGATATCCAGGGCATCATCGATCGGATTAAACTGTTCTGTACCGTCTACGATCCAAATTCAGGGCGCTATTATTTCGACTATTCGATGTTTGCCGGGATTGCTATCGGGCTTTTCTGTCTGGGTTTGATTTTGACCGTCCTCGTCCGCGAGTGGCGCCGCGCGCCTCCGGGCGGCACCGGGCACGCGTAAAGGGCCGCCCGTGATGGAGATTATTCGCGCGTCTTTACGCTCCCTGTTCGACCGGGCCGAACGTGGACTTGGTCTGTTCTTCCCGCCGCACTGGAACCCGATGCTCAACCTTGGTGCACTCGGATTCTACTTCTATTGGATCATCACCGTCAGCGGCATCTATGTTTATATCTTCTTCGATACCGGTGTGACCCAGGCCTACAGTTCGGTCGAGTATATGACCCATGACCAATGGTATGCCGCAGGCGTCATGCGGTCGCTGCACCGCTACGCGTCTGATGGCTTGATCCTGGTGATGCTTCTGCACATTGCTCGCGAGTTCGCGCTCGATCGATATCGAGGCGTGCGCTGGTTCAGCTGGGTTACGGGCGTGCCCGTGCTTGTGATGGTCTATGCGGCGGGCATTACAGGCTACTGGCTTGTCTGGGACCGGCTGGCGCAATATGTGGCCATCGTCTCTACCGAATGGCTTGATAGGCTGCCCATATTCGGCGAACCGATCGCCCGCAATTTTCTGTCGCCGGCATCGCTCGAAAGCCGCTTCTTCACGCTAATGGTGTTTATGCATATCGCGGTTCCACTCATCGCGCTCATTATGCTCTGGGTCCATCTGCGGCGAGTGTCAAAACCGCGCATTAATCCACCGCGTGGGCTGGCCATCGGTGCACTTGCCTCGATGCTCGTACTTTCGCTTGTTCATCCTGCGCTTAGCCAGGGGCCGGCGGACCTTGCCAGGGTTCCGGGTGCTGTAGGTCTCGATTGGTTCTATCTGCCTCTTTATCCGCTGCTGGAGACTTGGCCGGGGCCTGTTACCTGGGGTGGGGCAGCCACACTAATGCTCATGTTTTGCGTCATTCCGTGGCTGCCGCCTTTGCGAAAACCACCCGTTGCGAAGGTTGATCTCGCCAATTGCAATGGTTGTATGCGGTGTTTCAACGATTGTCCCTACAACGCCATCTCTATGCACATGCGCAGCGACGGGCTTCCCTTTGAACGCGAAGCGGTGGTTGACCCGTCCTTTTGTGTCTCTTGCGGCATCTGTGCCGGCGCATGTCCCACGGCAACACCGTTCCGCCGTGCGTCGGAACTGGTCTCAGGCATTGATCTTCCGGATATGACGGTTGCCCAGTTGCGCGAGGAAGTTGAACTTGCCCAAACCAAACTGAAAGGTAACGCCCGTATTCTGGTATTTGGCTGTGACCACGGAGTCTCTCTGAAAGGATCTGAAAACGGTACGGTTTGCAGTGTCGCGTTGCGTTGCATCGGACAGCTCCCGCCGTCTTTCATCGATTATGTGCTGTCAAAGCGCCTTGCTGATGGCGTGGTGCTGACCGGATGTGCGGAAAACAGCTGCCATGCGCGTTACGGGACCCAATGGACGGATGCGCGGCTTGCCCGTGAGCGTGATCCTATGCTCAGGGCCCGGGTGCCACGAGAGCGCATTCGCGTTTTGTGGGCGGGCCGTTCGGGCCGAGGCCAGCTCGATGCCTTGTTGACGCGATTCGCAAACGACCTGGCAGCGATGCCGGCCGATGCATCGCCTGTCCACAAGTCCGCTGAGCGTGAGGCCAGCAAGGAACTCATCGATGGGTAAAGCGTTTCAATATAGCGGGCAGGTCATTGTTTACGCCGCGATTGCTGCTTTCATCGGGTATTTCGCAAGCCGGCCTATCTATCATCAATTCCCAGAGGGCCATGCGCAAATAAAGCTGAGCTTTGCTCACGGTGCGGCACGAGCCAAGGAGTGCCGTCGGCTCACCTCGCAGGAGATCGCCAAGCTTCCGCCGAACGAACGCCGGCCGAACACGTGCGAACGTGCGCGCATTGCAATGCACGTCCAACTGGATCTGGACGGCAAGATCATTTATGACGCCCGCCTCGAGCCAACCGGACTTGCCGGCGATGGTCCCGCCCGCGCCTATCAGAAATTCGCGGTGATGCCCGGACCTCACAAGCTGATCGCGCGCCTTCGCGACAGTCGGGACACAAACGAATTTGACTATGAAACCCACCATGAGGTGGTCCTCGAACCGGGCCAGAACCTGGCCGTCGACTTCAAGTCGGATGCCGGTGGTTTCATCTTTCGCTAGCAAAACGCGCAGGGAGATATGCAATGGCTCTGATTGGATGGCGCAAGGAGTTCGAGACGGGGGTGGGGGAAGTTGATCACGAGCATCAGGAACTGGTCGAGCTCATCAACGAACTTCACGAACAGATAGGTGCCGGGGCGCCGCGCGAAAAAGTGAGCGAATTCCTTGGTGAAGTGTTCGCTAAAATCTCAGCGCATTTTGCGCTTGAGGAAACCGTGATGCGTAAGCATGACTATGACGAGTATGCTGACCATAAAGCCGACCATGAAAAGCTGCTCGATGATCTGCGCGATATCATGGACGACTTCGAAGCAGGTACGGACACAGACTACAAAAAGGCACTAGGTACCGCGGTGCGCGATTGGTTTGTGAACCATTTCAAAACCAGGGATGGGCGGTTGCACAAGAAACTTGGCGTCTGACGTTGATATTAGTGGCTGCGCTGCACCCTTGGGCCCAGAAGGATCGGTGCAAAGACGACCGTGAAAAGCGTGTAGGCCGCAATCCACGCCGCCCCCGCGCCTAGCATGATCTCATTGTAGAAACCGGGTGCGATCGTCGGGCCAAAACATCTCGCCAACGCCGCGACCGACACCAGGATGTAAGCCGCTACGATTGGACGGGTTGCAATCAGCGCGCGCCCGGTATGGCCGAGCGAGGCGCGTGTCATGATGGCGAGGATCATGGTGCCTGCCGCTCCTGTACCGAAGGCGTGTAGTGCGGCCGCCTCACTGATCCATCCTCCGAGGAGTGCTGTAGCCAGCAGCAGAAATCCGATGACGATCCATGCGTATGCAAGATGCAACACCCACAGAATTGGCGTGTCGAGTGTGGCGAGACTCTGCCACCCGCTAAGCCGGAAAGCATTGGCGAACGCTGCGCCGATTGCAAAGATCCCGGTTAGCTGCGCACCCAGGCCGAGCGCATATGAGAGTAGTGCCGCTGCCGACAAAATTATGGACGCCAGATCGACCGGTGCGCGCCGCATCGGCAAAAACCTCTCTTCCACGATGTCGCGTCGACGCAGCTCATTCGTCGTGAAGCCAGGAATGACGCGTCCGGCGATGACGACGATCATCACCACCAGTGTGCCAAGCCCGAGGCGTACCCCTTGGGCCATCCCATCTTCGAGAAGCCCCAGTCGGCCGAGGTGAAACAGGAGATTGCCGGCAATGAAGGCGACAATCAGGCTGAGAAAGATCACGTTTCGCGGGGCTGGCTGAGCCGCAAGTTGCCTCGCCGCGGCGAATCCCAAAACCGGCAAAAACGCCATATCGAGAAACAGTGGAACGGCTGGTGGAAATAGTGCCGTACCCCACATGGCAACGCGCCCCGCGCCCCACAGCGCAAACATGAATAACAGTCCCGTGCCGTTTGAGTGTTTTGCGCCAGTCCAACTGGGCACGGCAGTAAGCAGAAAGCCGCCAGCCGCGGCGGTGCCGAAACCGAATATCATTTCATGGGCATGCCAAAAGTGCAGTGGTTCGGCGACAGTCATGAAAGCCGGCATGGCGCCGGCTGCATGAATCCCAATCCAGGCGAGCCACGCCGCAAGCGCAAGTACCGCGTAAATACCCGCAGCCAGAAAAAATGGGCGGAAGGCATGGGAAAAAAAGATGGTCCACCGGCTCGGTTGTTCAGCCTCTTCACGGTCTGATGGGGCCAATGTGCGGTCCACGGTCATCTCCCATGTCTCGCGCTGCGGACAAATTTCGGCGGGTCGTTTGAATGACGAAACTTACCGTTCTTTGTGAAGCCGCGACTTGACCCGGGTCAAGGTGCGTGCGCGCACCAAGCAATAGAATCCACTATCGCCAACTGACAAATGAATAGGGGATTTTTGACATGATGAGACCAGTACGGACCGGTTTCGTGCTGGGGCTGGCGGTTAGTGCCTCTCTGCTTGGAGCGGTGTCGACCAAGGCTCAGGCGCAAGAACCGAAGCTTTCCGAAGAAGCTTTCGAAAAATCCAAGACGATCTATTTCCAGCGCTGTGCCGGATGCCATGGCGTTCTGCGCAAGGGTGCGACAGGCAAAAGCCTGCTGCCCAAGGAGACCAAAAAGCTCGGGCAAAAACGGCTGGAGAAAATCATCACGATTGGCACCGAAGGCGGAATGAACAATTTCGACGACGTGATGTCCAAGGAGGACATCAAGGATATTGCCACCTACATCCAGCTGGAGCCGCCAATTCCGCCTGAGATGTCACTTGCGATGATGAAGGACCGGCGCAAGGTCTTCGTGGAAGCCAAGGACTATCCCGACAAGCCCCTGCATGGGCGCAATTGGGAAAACTTCTTCCTCGTTATTGAGCGCGACGTGGGCAAGGTTGCCATAGTAGATGGTGACACACATGAGATCGTGGCTCACATCCCGACCGGGTATGCGGTGCACGTGCTTAAGGGGACCGAGCATCACAAAAAACAGGAATCAAAAAATCCCGGTCGCTTCTGGTACACCATGGGCCGCGACGGCAAGCTGACCAAGATCGATCTTTGGCAAAAGCCGGAAAACATGCGGGTCGCGGAAGTGCAGGTTGCATATGACGCGCGTGATGTCGCTGTCTCCGGCGACGGCAAATATGTCATCGGTGGCGGCTACTGGCCTCCGCATTTCGTCATAGTCAATTCCGAAGACATGATGCCGCTGAAGGTCGTTTCCACGCGCGGTGTCAACGTTGACGGCGATTTTGTCAACGAAAGCCGCGTCGCGGCGGTCTACACAACCCCGAATGAGAACAGTTTTCTCGTTTCGGCCAAGGAACTGGGTCAGATGTGGCAGGTCGACTACACCGACCTCGACAATCTGAAAATATCCCAGATGAACACGGCGAAGTTCCTGCATGACGGGTTCTTCGACCCCACAGGCCGTTATTTCCAGATTGCGGCGAACGCCTCCAACAAGATGGTGGTCGTGGACTCCAAGGACTGGAAAGCGGAAGCTATCATTGATGTCGGCAAGAAGCCGCATCCGGGGCCTGGTGCAAACTGGGTCGATCCCAAATGCGGACCTGTCGGTGGCACGGTGTATCTCGGCGAAGGCAAGATCACCGCTTGGGGTAATGATCCTAAGGGTCATCCCGATCAGGCCTGGAAGGTTTGCTACAACGTCGAAACGGACGGGCCGGGTCTGTTCATTCGCACCCATCCAAACTCGCCATATGTGATCGGCGACCAGACCAAACATCCTGAACCTGATATCCAGCAATCGATCCAGGTTCTGGACAAGAAAACCGGCAAGATCGCCAAGACCATCCGCGTGACCAAGGATCCTGGCAAGGTCGCCGTCCATACCGAATTCAACAAGGACGGTTCGGAATTCTGGGTCTCGGTTTGGAACCGGAAAGACAGCTTGAAGCCCAACGGTGAAATCGTGGTCTACGATACCAAGACGCTGAAAGAAAAGAAGCGCATCAAGGGCCTGTTCGCGCCAACTGGAAAATTCAACGTCTATAACCGGACCAATCACGTCACGTGATTTCACGCACATCTCGGAGCAGGCGGTATGTACCGCCTGCTCCTTCCACTTTCATCTCACGCGTTTGGACTGTGAGGCGATAAAGCGCAATCCGGGCGGTTCACATCCGCGCCGGGAGCTGGAGAGAAGTGATGGCTGCCAAGCGCACGCGCAAGCCCCCCCCAACGTCCAACACTGGAAGTGCTAAAGACACCTCGACCGACAGTGGTAGTGCCAAAGACACGTCGACACGGTCCTGGAAAGACTGGCGCAAATGGTCCTTGTTCGGACTGCCCGTGGTGGGTGCTTTGGCGTTGTTCGCTGCCGGCATCATTTTCTGGGGCGGATTCAACACGGCGATGGAAGCCACCAATACGCTCGGCTTTTGTATTTCCTGCCATGAGATGGAGAACACCGTCTATCAGGAATACAAATCCACGGTCCATTTCCAGAATCGTACCGGCGTTCGAGCAACCTGCTCTGATTGTCATGTGCCGGACCCCTGGATTCACAAAGTTGTCCGCAAGGTTGAGGCGTCACGCGAGCTCTATCATAAGGCATTGGGCAGCATTGACACGCCGGCAAAATTCGAAGCCAAGCGGTTGACCTTGGCGAAGCGTGTCTGGACGTCGATGAAAAAAACCGATTCGCGAGAATGCCGTAACTGTCACAATTTCCAATCCATGAATCCGGAGTTTCAGCGTCCCCGGGCCCGTAAGCAGCATTTGAACGCGTTCAAGACAGGCCAGACCTGCATAGATTGCCATAAGGGCATCGCGCACGGAAATGTGCGTGATCGTCTGACCGAGGAAGAATTGGAACAACTCGAAAAACCATTGTTAGCGCATGTCAGGCCGATTCCGGTGTCATTTCTGGAAGGCATGAAGCGCGCTGAAGAAAAGGAAGCGCAGGCCGCGGCTGCTGAGGAGGCGGCAAAGAAAGCTGACGCGGAGGCAGTTGCCAAACAAGTAGAAGCGAAAGCGAAAGAACTCGCCGCAAAAGCCGCGCCGGCACCCCCCCAGTCTGCCGCAGCCGCGCCAGCCTCGGCCGCGGGCGGCCCATCGTCCTCTATTGACTGGAGTGGCGTCGACGCGAAGACCGTCACGTTGTTCTATCCGGGCCAGGCGTCCTTCGAGTGGGTGCAGACAGGCCGGGACCATGGCGGCGCGCGCGCCTTCAAGACAGGCGATCGCTGCGCCTTCTGTCACCTCAAGGAGGTGAAGGATATGGGCGCCAAAATTGTGTCCGGCGAAAAAATCGAAGCAATGCCAATTCCCGGCAAGCGCGGTCATATTGATGTCGCCGTGCAGGCCGCGCATGATGATAAGAATCTGTATTTTCGCTTTAGTTGGAAGGACACAAAGCACACACCGGCACCATTCGTGGACGGTGGCAAGATGGACCCCGCCAACCAGTCCAAACTCGCTGTCATGATCACGGGAACTGAAATCGAGTATGCGGAACAGGCCGGGTGTTGGGTCACCTGCCACGGTGACTCCCGTTACATGCCGGACCATCCTGGCAAGGAGGACATTGTGACCGCAGCCGACGCAGCGGGGAGGCTCGAACTTGCCGATGGCATGACCAAGTATCTGGCCGAGAGCCGGACTGAGATTGAGGTTCGCGGACGACGCGGCGCGAAGCGTGGCGGTTGGGACAAGCTCAAGACAAAAGAAGAAGTCGATGAGCTTGTGAAGGCTGGAACATTCATGGATCTGGTCCGGTACCGCTCGGGTGGCGATGCCGAAAACGGTATGGTTCTCGAGCAGCGCACCATGAAAGGTGAAGCGAAAGTCACCGCGGAAGGTAAGCTATCAGGTGACACGTGGACGGTTGTCATGAGTCGACCGCTCAAGACCGGTTTGCCTGGAGATGTCGATATCGAGTCTGGAAAGATCTACACGATCGGTATCGCCATTCATGATGATTACACGAGTGCGCGCTTTCATCACGTATCGTTGGAATACACGCTTGGTCTGGACAATGGTGAGGCCGAGATCAACGCAGTCAAGAAGTGAGCCTGGGGGTAAACGGAGGACCTGTCATGCGTATCGGAATAGCTCTCGCCGCGCTTTTGACATTCGCAGCACTGCAAATGCCGTTGAAGGAAGCAGATGCTGCAACCAGCGAGGCGGAACGGGCGAAGATCTGCGAAGAAGCCGAGGCACGCTATCAGGACCTGTTTGGCAAGCCGTCCAAGGACGAGCCCGTGACAATCGTCAAAATGTATAAATACACCTTCTGCCCCGCCGTCCTGAAGGTGAAACAGGGAACAACGGTGCGCTGGGTCAACGTCGACAAGCGCACGAGCCATTCCGTGTGGTTCAAGGAGCAGGGCAAGGAAGAATCCGACCGGTTGTTTTCTGAAGAGAATGTGGAGTTAAAGCTGGATTTTCCACCGGGTGATCTTGGTTATCTGTGCGGGCCCCACCACGAGAAAGAAGGCATGAAGGCTCGCATCATCATAACTGAATAGCGCGCCTGTCCTTCCGACTTACTCCAGAGCCAGCTTGACCTCGGTCAAGGCCCGCAAACGTTCCTCATCATACATTTCCATCAGAAAGAATCCCGCTGGATGGAGATGTCAGGCATGGTTGGACGGGTGTATCTGGTAGGCGCTGGCCCCGGTGATCCGGAATTGCTGACACTGAAGGCCCA
Organism: Hyphomicrobiaceae bacterium UBA2767; assembly: GCA_002352635.1. Taxonomy (GTDB): domain Bacteria; phylum Pseudomonadota; class Alphaproteobacteria; order Rhizobiales; family Methyloligellaceae; genus UBA2767. The sequence continues at coordinate 19,898 of DEIT01000083.1, forward strand.
TCGCCTCATCCAGTCATGTGACGCGATTGTTTATGACCGACTGGTTTCGGAAGACGTGCTCAAGCTCGCACCCTTCGACGCCGAATGTTTTGACGTCGGCAAACGTCCCCACGATCACCCGGTTCCGCAGGACGACATTAACGAGCTTCTTGTCTCGCTGGCTCTTCGCGGGTTGAGCGTTGTCCGGCTGAAGGGTGGTGACCCGCTGATGTTCGGCCGTGGTGGCGAGGAAGCGCTTACGCTCCAGGCTGGGGGCATCCCATTTGAAATCGTTCCCGGGATTACGGCTGCACAGGGCGTGGCGGCAGCGGCGATGGTCCCGCTCACGCATCGGGGTGTAGCCAGCAGCGTTCGCTATCTCACCGGACATTGCCGGGCAGACGCAGAGCTCGATTTCGATTGGGATGGCCTCGCGGATTCCGACACTACGTTGGTCGTCTATATGGGGCTTGCAAACATCATCGAGATTTGCCGTGAGTTGATCGATCACGGGCGTTCTTCAGATACGCCGGTCCTAGTGGTGTCGAGGGCAACCCGCCCTGAAGAGCGACGGTTCTCCGCGACGCTTGGGACTATTCCATGTGCCGTCAAGGCAACAGGGTTTGAGAGCCCTGTGTTGTTTATCATTGGCGAGGTGGCCGCCCTCTCGAAATATCAGGAAATTCCGACTGATGCGTTGCAGATCAATCATTTTGCTGCTGCTGCTGAGTAGCGCGGTGAGCATTGGCAGTCTGAACATTTCACCTGCTCGAGCCCTGGATTCCGCGCGGGCGAGTGAACTCACGCATCTCGTGCGCCAGGACTGCGGCTCGTGTCATGGCATGACGCTTAAGGGTGGGTTGGGCGGACCATTGCTTCCTGAAAACCTTACTGACCTGGCAAGCGAAAGAATCGCCTCAATCATCCTGGGCGGTGTTCCCGGAAAGCCAA
>DEIT01000082.1 GCA_002352635.1 Hyphomicrobiaceae bacterium UBA2767
CGGACATCCCAATCTTCGTATTGGAGAGCGATCTCCAATCTCACTACCAGAGGTCAGCAATGACCATTCGCGCTGTTGTCTTAGTAGATCACGGCTTCTCCTGAGCCGCCATCGACCGCGATGCATTGGCCCGTGACCATTCCTGCCATCGGTGAGCAAAAGAAAAGCGTCGCGGACGCGATGTCCTCTGGCTGGATGAGCCGGCCAAGTGGAATGTCCTTCGTACGCTTGGCGATTATGGTGTCGATATCGGCATTCGCTTCCTTTGCCTCGCGTTCGAAGATCTGCATGATCCGTTCCGTCGCTGTATAGCCTGGGTGGACGCAGTTGACGGTCACGCCATGCTGCGCGGCGTAGCCTGCAAACTGCTTGGTGAAATTCGCAACGCCCGCATTCACAACGCCATTGGTCATCCGCAGAGGTGCCACGATACGCGCCGTCATTCCACCGATGTTGACAATGCGTCCGCTGCCTTGCCGCTCCATATGCGGCAGTACCAATCGAGCAATGCGGATGTACGCCATGAGCTTCACATCAATGTGGTAACGGAACTGATCGTCAGTCAGTTCATCAAATGGCGCGCTGGTGGAGGTGACGGCATTGTTGACCAGCACATCAATACGCTTGGCCGCGTCGATTGTTCCGGTAACAAGGTTTTCCACGTCTTCGAGGCGGCTGACATCTGCCTGAAACGGCCACGCTTCAACACCTCGAGCGCGGATTTCGGCAGCGGTTTCAGCTAGGCTCTCCTGCGTGCGCCCGCATATGGCAACATCCATTCTCTGGTCAGCCAGCATCAGCGCGATCGTACGCCCGATGCCGCGACTGCCGCCGGTCACCAGGGCAACCTTGTCCTTCAATTCGAAATCCATGGATCGTTCCTTTTCCTTACGCTCAAGGGCGTCGGACCCAATGACGCGGACGCGAAAAGCGCGTGCTCTAGGAGCCGGAAGGATACCGATGTCTGCGTGCGCGCCGGGTATCCGGGCAGCTCCTACGTGATCCCGATCATTCGTGAAACCCTTCAGTCATTTGAAACACTGTCGTAGAACGTTTGCGAGAGGCACAGCTTGACGGTTGTTGGCAATCGAGACCGCGCGCCTCTAGGTAAATGTGAGCCAACCTGGCCGAAACAGCAGCAGAATGCCGATTACGCCCAACACGACGCCACCGATCAGATGCGAATAGCGGGCATATGAGGCGGCCAAGCCGGTTGCACGCAATGTCACCATGGCCGTGACAAATACAACTGCATCATCCAGCAGGAATATGGTGATGTAGAGCGCCAGATACCCATAGTAGCTAACGGGCGGTAGATCACTTAACGCCAGGACCTGGGTATAGACGGCCGGAATGCCGGCCGAACACAGAAGTTCGATCAGATTAACGGCGACAGCCAGAACAACGATCCCGGAGATTGCCAGCAGGTAGGAGCGCTCGCTCACAGCATCCCGAAGACGCCCCATTATCGACTGACGTTCAGCGCCGGAGGTGACAGGGCAAGCGGAGTCCGGATTGCTGACGAATTGCCAGAGGTAATATCCGCCTGCCCCAAACGCGAACAGGCCGATGGTAACGCGTATCCACGCCAGCGACCCGAGCAGGAGAAAGATATTCAGCCAGGCCGCAAGAAACGCAAAATAGACAAGTGCCGACGTGATCAGGAAGGCCGCGCCATAGCTCCACATGCGGAAGCTGTCCTGCATGCCCAGAAGCAGTCCGATGAGAAAGATGAGCACCCACATGGCGCACGGATTGAAGCCGTCAACGGCTGCCAGCACCACCGTGAGTGCCGGTAGGGAGAATGCCTCGAGGTCAAGGCTGCCGAGGAAAGGCAGGTTGACTGTCTTGGGGAGTATGCGCCCGATTGAAGGCTGAGACTCCGGCAGCGTATCCTGGCTGCGCGACAGCATGGCTCTGCCAATGATCGTTCCGGCAATGTCGTTGCAGCCACGTGCGTGGCAAGTTTCGATGTGCGAAGCGATCTGCGTGCCGGTTGTCGCATCACCCTCGTATCCCACGAAGGTTCTCTCTCCGATCACGATGATCGGGACCACGGGCGGGTTGATCCGAAAATGCTCGCCAACCGCAATATAGGCCCGCTGATTCACGTCGTTCGCCTCGACATCGCGGGCCCGCACTGCAATCTGGGGATCGCGTTTCGCCAGGCCCTCGAGAAATGCTTTAGCCTTGGCGCAATGCGGGCAGGTCCGGGTCCAGAACAGATGAACGGGCACGGCCGGCTTGCCGCTGGTGGCGGCAGCCGCCCACTCATCCGGTTGCAGTGAATGAGGCGGCAGGCTGAAGGTCAAAACCAGCGCTGCCGCCAATAAAATGAAGACGCCCCTCATTATCGACGGAGCAGATCACAGATGCGCCGACTTTGCCTTGATCGAACTCAAGTCCCGTACCTTAAGCTAGTCGCGATACGCGACTAGAAAAGCGCTGGGAACGACCCGCTTAGGCCGTCTCCGTGAGCAGTGACAGCCGCAACGCGAGCAACACGTATAAACGACCCGGCTTGAGCGAAATCAACACGCACTTCCTTTATCATGCTTACGATTGCAGCACCCATACGGCGATTGGGTCTGAGCAACGGAGGACTGCCATGACGAACACCCCACCTGTCGCAACGTCCAGCGAAGCTGTCGCCGTCTTTGAAGATGCGAAAGCGCTGCAATCTGCGATTGACGAATTGCAGAGTTCCGGTTTCGACCGGGCCGAGCTTAGCCTTCTTGCCAGCGAGCAGAGCGTCAAGGAGAAGCTCGGCCATGCCTACAAGAAGGTGGATGAGCTGGAGGACGACGCCTCCGTCCCGCGCGCGGCGTATGTCTCGACGGAGTCGATTGGCGATGCCGAAGGAGCCCTCGTTGGCGCCTTCATGTATGTTGGCGCAACTGCTGCGGCGGGAGCCGTGGTGGCCACCGGCGCCGTGCTGGCCACCGCAATCGCGGCAGCGGCCATCGCGGGTGGTATTGGCGGCCTTATCGGCTCTGTGTTGGCAGGGATGGTCGGCGATGAGCATGCGCGCCACATGCAGGAACAACTCGACCATGGCGGGCTGCTGCTTTGGGTGCGGACGCGTGACGCAGACCACGAAGAGAAAGCCAAGGAGATTCTGTCGAAACATTCTGCGCACGACGTGCACATTCACCAGCTTCCCGATCACCTATAGGGTCGAGCAAACGGCAAGGACGGAGTGAAAGGGAAATAGCCGATGAAAAGACTCTCCACATTAGCGATTGCCGCTTGTTTGATCATGGCACCAAATGCACTGGCCGGGACTTATTTCACGGTGGCCGACTACACGGTGCTGAAGTCACGCGACATCGAAACAGCACGCCTGGTGCTTCAGGCGATGCGGGAGGCCGTATTCTTCGCACAGGAGTCCGTCGGTGGCCCCGTTGTCTGCGCCAGCCCCATTCCGATTCCCGGAGCGCGCGTAATGGAACTTCTAGACAAGGAGCTTGGCAATCCCACGAACAAGAGCAACAAGGCATACTCCCAGAGCGATCAAGTCGCGTTTGTCCTCCTGTATGCATTGAAGAGAGAGGGGGCCTGCCGCTGATCGCCAAAGAGCGGCTGGTTGAGAATATAGAGGTAGATGAGAAACGGGAATGTCAGCACTAACGCATGATCAGGTGAAAGCAGTCGTCGGCCCAATCGGCGAGGAGAAATTGGCCGCAGTCATTGCGACCGGGGCGAAGCTGGAGGATGTCGTCGAGGCCGAGGCTCTCGTCGCAGGAGAAAGCGACATTGTTGGCCAAGGTGAAAGTCCGATTCGAGGCCCCGTTATGGAAGTCTATGTCATCTTGACAAGCGGCGGGGTGCCTTAGTGAACGAGTGCGTACCCCCTTTACCCGCCCGGGTGTGGCCAAGAGTCAAATATTCGACGATCTCTTGGCCGGCACTTTCCTTCAGGGAGTATGGAGACCGCAGAGATGAAGCATGACAGTGGGGCTTGTAAGATCGATCTGGAAAAAGCGCTTTTTGATCCAGCGGGCAAATTTTCATCACCCGATCAACTGTTGCATGAGGCCAGCCTTACAAAAGAGCAGAAGATCGAAATTCTCCGCAGATGGGACTATGACGCGAGGGAGGAGAGCGTTTCGGCAGAGGAAGGTATGGGAGAAGTCGAAGGTGTGCTGTTGCAGCAGATAGTCCGCGCTCTTCAAGGCCTCACCGAGGAACTCGACCTGGACCACACACCGCCCACCAAACAAGGCGGGCTCGATCGTTCAGCAGTAAAAGACAGGCGCTGAGGCATTTCGGGCAAAGGAGAGTCGCTGGACAATCGGAGAAAAAGCGCCCGTGGACGGACATTTCCTGATAGCATTTTCGGCCAGTGTGCTTGCGGCAATCGTGACGACTGCCGGGATCTTCGTGATCCGGAATTTCGAGGAGTGGGGGAAACGCAACAGTACTTACTTTGCCTGTTTTGCAGCCGGTGTTCTCATCTCCGTTTCGTTCCTTCACCTCATCCCGAAGAGCCTGGAGCTGAACGCTGAGGCCCCGGTCTATTTGCTCGCCGGCTATCTCTTTATGCATTTCTTCAATCGGTTTATCACTGCCTTTGTCTGCGACCGGCCAACGACCGCTGAATATGCGATCGGGTTGGTCCCGATGCTCGGGATCGGTTTCCACTCATTCGTTGATGGGGTCATCTATTCGATCACTTTCACTGTCAGTATCTTCACAGGCGTACTCGCGGCGATCGGTATGGTTCTCCATGAGTTTCCGGAAGGGATCGTCACCTATGTCCTCCTGATCAGAGCTGGCTTCAGTGAACGGTGGGCTTTCCTGCTTGCCTTCACAGCCGCGGCTCTGACAACGCCGCTCGGGACGCTGACGTCCTACCCGTTCATCAGTCAGATCGACGATTCGTTGCTCGGAGCACTGCTTGCAGTGTCTGCCGGCGCTCTTGTTTATGTCGGGGCGACGCATTTGCTGCCGATCGCCGAACGGGAACCACGGAAATACTCGCTGGTGGCGCTCACCGGGGGTATCGTCGTGGCCATCGGTATTGTGTTCGGTGCGAGGTAGAAACATGGCTGCCTGTCTGCCTGAATTGATGAAAGAGATCTAACGATAGTGGCTCCGGTGAACGTCGTCTTTCTCGGTTTCCTCGGCAGCCTGGCCGCCGGCATGATGACGGCAGTAGGTGCCATACCCGTTCTTTTTGGATGGACAATTTCACGCCGCACGAATGATGCACTCTTGGGGTTCGCGGCGGGCGTCATGCTGGCGGCATCTTTTTTCTCCCTCATTATTCCTAGCCTTGACGCATCCACCAAGCTCTATGGAGAGGGTGTCATACCGGCCCTCATTGCAGTGGGCGGTGTTGTAATGGGCGCCCTCGCGGTTCACTTGCTCGACGAGAGCGTTCCGCACGAGCATTTTGTAAAAGGCCGTGAAGGTCGTGAGACAACGTCGCTCAGGAAGATCTGGCTGTTCGTTATTGCCATCACGATCCACAATGTTCCGGAAGGCCTGGCTGTTGGTGTCGGTTTCGGGGGCGGCGATATTGCAAACGGGACGACTCTTGCAATCGGCATCGGCCTTCAGAATGCCCCTGAAGGACTGGCGGTGGCTGTCGCCCTGTTGTCGGAAGGCTACTCGAAACCGTATGCTTTTACTGTCGCTTGTCTGACGGGTCTCGTTGAACCGGTCGCGGGGCTATTGGGGGCTGGGGCTGTGAGCATTTCACAGCTGCTGCTGCCATGGGGGCTTACTTTTGCTGCAGGCGCGATGATCTATGTCATCAGCCATGAAATCATTCCCGAAACCCATCAACATGGGCATCAGAAGGCGGCGACCACGGGCCTCATGATCGGCCTGGTCCTGATGATGTTTCTCGACGTTGTGTTGGGTTGAAGGCTTATACCCGGGCAATTTGGGGGATTCTGTCGCTAAGAGCGGATAGATGGCGTATTCAGCATCACTGCTAAACCTATAACGTCTCCCAAGGGAACGTGAGCGAGAAATTCGGCCGGTCCAATGGGATAAAGCGCGCTCGTCCACCAAATCCTTTGGATACGATCTGCAGGGACCGCTCGCAGCAGGTCGTTGAGTTGCGGCAGGGAAAAGTCCCGAGCTCTACCCAACCGTCTGCTGCGCGCCTGCCTCCCCAATCTGCGCGAGAGGCCGCCAACACTCCATTTGTTGAGCACGACAAGTATAAGCCCCTTCCGGCTGACGCGGACAGCCTCCGCTAAAGCCACTTCCGGTTGCTCCAGGAACTCCAGCGTGGCAACGAAGACGGTGACATCGACGGCTCCGTCTTGAAATGGCAGTTTGTGCGCGTCACCCAGCACCGCAGGAAGGGAAGGGTGGAGGCGACGCAGCGCGGCGATCATCGCCGGCGCCCTATCCAATCCGATGGGAAAAAGCCCTTGGTCAGCAAACAGAGCTGTGAAATGACCAGTCCCGCAGCCTACCTCCAGGGCGGATGCGGCATTGGGCATTTTTTGAAGCAGCCTTTCGAGAAGTTTTCGCTCGGATTGGTCGACCCGCTGCCCTCTTGGGCTGGCGTACCAGGACTCATACCGGTCTGCATCGGTGTCGAACGCCTTCCATCCCACGGTCTACGCGCCTCACGTCGGACAGGCATTGGACACGGTGACTGTGACGACGGTATCTCCCTTCGCTGCGGCTGCCTCGAATGCCTCTTGTATCGCTGAAAAGACCGCTGCTGAATCTCCCGTCACGACCGTACTCATCGCTCCGACATCAGGTGAAAGTCCCCGCGCTTTCAGCGCTTCACGAACGGCACTGACGGCGGGGCGAAGTCTTTCTTGCCGCAAGGGGTAAATACTGATCTGGGCGCTCACGTTCATGGCTGCCATTACCTCAGATTCTCATTGCCAGGTAACAAATGTCGCAAAAAGTCACAGACGCTCTTGCTTCCCAGCGGACCAAGAACAGTGCCCAGTGTAGCAGGCTGAGCGGCGAATACGGACATCATCTAGGAGGACCATCTGAAAATCCGAGCTGTAGGTTAGATGCCAGTCATGCTCGAAAGAACGAAGATAGGAACACTCAGGGGAGTTCAATGATGTGTCCGAGACCACCGGCGATATAGTCATCGCCATATGCCTTCTGGAACTGGCGGCGAGCCGCATCGCCTGTGCAATGGGACGGCGCGACTCTCTTCACGTCGAGGCGGCGAAAGGCCTGGATAATACGCATGACCTTGGACCTGCCGGCAGATAGCAAGTGGAATCCCCCCATGACCAGGGCGATGGGCCTGTCGGGCCGCTGCGCGTGAGCGGCCTCAACGATGCGAACGATGCCAGGGTGGGCGCAGCCTGTCATAACGACCAGACCCTCATTCGTGTCAACCACGAGAGCCTGTTCCTCCAGCCCATCTCCCAGGGGCCCGGTCGAAAGAACGCCCGGAACAACTTCTGTGGGGCCGATCACGTCCCTGAAGTATGCCCCGGCGGCACGGATCATATGGCGAACAGAATCGGGAAAGGAGGCAGGGATATAGACTATGACGTCGCTGTTCTCCGCGAGGAAGCCTCCAAGGCCGCCAAGATGATCTCCATGAACGTGTGAGATGAAAATCGCCTCAACGGCCTGGGGATCAAGTTTCATTCGTCTCATATTCGTCAGCAGGACTGAACCGCTGCCGCCGGTATCAAAAAGAACAGTTGTGTTGGGCGTCACCACTACCGCAGCGAAACCCCACCGACTCTTAAGACCTGCGGTCACACGGTAATTGTCAAACACGGTCAAGATTTGAACATGCGCTGTCGCGGCCTTGATCCCTTGCCTTTCGGCGCGCGCACTTGGTGCATCGGCAAGCCCTCCCATGAGCGCACAGAGCGCCAAGAGCCAAGCAAATTGTGCCAATGGACCTCTGTGGCCCGACCATACGTAGTGTCTTGAGGTGTCGGCGCTCGTAATCATCTCATCACACTAGTCTGGAAGACGTTGTCATGGGAATGAACTCACCCAGATCGCGGAGTGCCGCCGGCGCATTTCGGTCGCGGCCATCTGATGCAGCAGCTACTCCTTCTCCCGAGCAATCATACAGTACGTGACCCTCTACCCAATCTTGATGCTGACCAAAGATGCTGATCCGGCGGCAGCTTGACCCAGCTCAAAGCAAGAAGCAAAGCGCGGTGCTAATAGGATCAGGTTGTAATTTACTCTGGTGCGATGAGCATGGCTTTTCAATTGCCCGAAGGAGTGGTGTGGGCGGGGCGTCCACCAATATTGTGGTTTACACACACGGTGGCAGGTCAGAGGGTGAGGCACATAGGTGGCCGCGCTCTTAGCGTAGCCATGCTGTGGATCGGGGCTGTTTTGTTGGTGACACAGGTTTCCACCGTTTGGGCGCAGGCCGCCGAGCAACTCTTTGCCGAGCACTGCGCCGTTTGTCATGGCGCAGACCGGGGAGGCTACATCGCGCCGGCGCTCAATAAGGACTCCCTGAAGAGACTGGCCACAGGACAGATCGTCGCCAAGGTCAAGACTGGCGGCGTCGGGACGCTGATGCCGCCCCACCCGACCTTTTTTGGCAAACTTTCCAGCAAACAGGTGTCTAAGCTCGCTGAGTTCATCAAGACCACACCAAAAAAGAGGGTCCGCTGGAACCTTGAGGACATCAGGGGATCCTTGCAGGTCTACATTCCGGACGAGGCCTCTTTGCCCAGCCTACCTATCTACTCCATTGGCGATATGGACGACCTGATGGCGGTGGCAGGCCGCGGGAGATATGCGGCTGGTGACGAGGCCAAGGTGATCTTCTTTGATGGCCAGGGCAACAGAAAGCTCGGTGAAATCCCGACGCAATACGCGCCGCATATCGTTGACTATCATCCGAAGGAGGAACGCTTCGCCTATGTCACGACCGACGCCGGATACCTGTTCAAGATTGACCTCTATTCCTTCAGGATCGTTAGACGCGTGCGCGTCGGCCTGAACGGTGCGTCGCTCGCCGTCTCGCGGGACGGGCGGTTCCTCGCTGCCGGCTCATATGTCCCGAATACCGCGGTGATCCTCGACGCCACGACGCTTGAGCCACTGAAACTCTTCGAACTCAAAGGCGTCGATCCCGACGGCAAGATGGTCGAGTCGGACTCGGGTGTGATCCTGAGCACGCCCTTCTTGAACGCCTTCGTCATGGCGCTGGAACAGTCAGGCCAGGTCTGGGTTGTCGACCTGGGCAAGCCGGACTTTCCGGTTAAGAAGATTAAGAATGTGGGCCGCCACCTGCACGATGCTTTCTTGTCGCCCAGCGGGCGATACCTGGCGATGGCGTCCTACGACGACAATGTTATCGTGGCGATCGATCTGAAGGAAATGAAGGTACTCAAGAGAATGCCGGCAGGGCGGCAGCCACACGTCGGATCGGGGGCCATTATAAGGGTGGATGGGCGCACGCTCGGCATCGGCACAAATATAGGCACCCCCGTCACCGGAGAGTATTTCGTCACCGTGTTCGATATGGAGAGCTTCGAGGTGGTCAAGCAAATACCGGTCCTGGGACCGACAGAGTCTCCGGCCGCGCATCCCAAGGCGCCCTATATCGTGGTCGACATCGTTGGCACCAGTGCCAAGGCCGCCAAGATCCAATTCATCGACAAAAGGACCCTGGAGGTCGTCAAGACAATCACTGTCGGGGGTCACTCCCATTTCCCAGAATATACGGCGCGAGGGGATTATCTTTACGTCAGTGCGGGCTATGGCGGCGACAAGGTCGTAGTCTACAGATCGGACACGCTGAAAAAGATCAAATCGTTCTCGGTAGAGGTGCCGGCCGGCATCTTCTCCCACCTTCGCTCAGGGGCGGTTGCCATCGGCCTTGAGAGACTTGTTGAGTAGTGACACAGAGGATTGGATTCAATTCAACATTCGCCAGAAAGAAACTTTAGTGCTGAACGCGTCTAGCAATCTAGTTATCGCTGAGGGTCGGCAAACGGACATTGGCGCATCGCGACCACAGTCTTTTGTAAGGCGTGCCGGTTCGCGATGGTGTTGCAGGTAGCGGAGATGAGGCGCCAGGAGTTTGAGATGCTGCCAAGATTTGGGGCTGCTTGTTTCGCGGCTGCGCTTGGTGCAACCGTTGCGCTGGCAGATCCGGTTGCGGATTGCAGTCAATCCAGGAAACCGGCACTCAGGATCACGGCCTGCTCGGAACTCATCGCACACGCTCGCAAGCCCAATTCCCGAGACTCGGAGGAGCTTGCGCAGATCTACAGGCGTCGCGGCAGTGCCTATCTGGCGACCGGAAGGCCAATTCAAGCCATAGCGGATTTCTCCGAGGCCATTCGTTTCATGCCCGGTTATACACTGGCGCATTATGAACGTGGTCAAGCGGCCCTGGCGCTCGGAAAGCGCGATCAGGCGATGAACGATTATGGTGCTGCGATCCGCCATGGTCCGCGTTATGCGCCCGCCTATATCGCCCGCGGCTATGTCCGACTGGTCAACGATGATCTGGACGGTGCCATCGCCGATTTCAGCCGGTTGATACAACTTGAACCCAAGAATGCCAATGCACTCAACAATCGCGGCCTCGCTTGGCGGAGAAAGGGTGATCTTGACAAGGCGCTTGCCGACTATGCTGCCGCCATTGCCGTGAATCCCAACTATGCCCTCGCGTATAACAATCGTGGCTACCTCCATGAGGCACTGGGCAGAACAGCAGAGGCCCGTGCGGATTTCACCAAGGCGCTTTCGTTCGATCCCACGCTCACGGGGGCCAGTGCCGGGTTGAAGCGACTTGGCGCCAGTGCCGCGGTGACAGCGCAAAGCGAAAAGCTCGTCAGTACTGGGCGGGAGCTGGTGGACACAAACTGTGCACCCTGCCACGCAACCGGCGCGAAGGACCCGAGCCCGGACGGGAAGGCGCCGGCGTTTCGTGCGATTCAGAAACGCTACCCGATCCTCACACTTCGGGACCCGGTCTCGCGCGGGATTGCCTTTCCGCACCGTGACATGCCGAAATTTATGTTCTCTGGTGAGCAGATAGACATGATCATCGCCTATATCAATTCTCTGCCACCGGGCGATTAGAGCTTGGCTTGGGGCCACCCAAAGAGGCAGTCAGTGACGGCCACAATTAACAACGTTGATTGAAAAACCTCACTCGTGCCGCAGCGCCTCGATCGGGTTCATGCGTGCAGCCCGCCGGGCTGGGAAGTATCCGAATATGATGCCGACAAGCGCTGAGAAGCCAAAAGCGATCAGGACAATATTTGGATCGACGATATAGGGAATTTTCATACCGGCCGAGGCGGCTCCTGCCAAAGCCAGACCCAACATGACACCAATGACGCCTCCGAACAGCGACAGCACGATCGCTTCTACTAGGAACTGCATCAACACCTGGGACTCCTGCGCCCCGATAGCCAGCCTGATGCCAATCTCACGGGTGCGTTCCGTGACGGAGACCAGCATGATATTCATGATG
>DEIT01000058.1:0-830 GCA_002352635.1 Hyphomicrobiaceae bacterium UBA2767
CCAATTCGTCCGGCATAGGCACCAAAACGTTGTGGGTGCGGGACAGCAAAGGCCGTCTCGTGTTTCCAAACGGGCACTCCCACGAGCTGCTGGCGGACGACGGCGCATTTCGCAAATTCATCAATCGGATACACTCTGACGACCGCCATCTCCTTTTGGCCCTGCGGGAAGCATTCCAGACAGGCGAAAAACATTCCGAAATCGAGTATCGGATTCAAGATGGCATAGGCGGCTACCGGTGGGTCGGTGAGCGAAACATACCCCAGTTGCCAGGCGAGACGGATGCAACATCGATGGTGAGTGTCGCCTTTGACGTTACCGCACACCGGAACACGTCGCTCCGTCTGCGGGAAAGCGAACAACAGTTTCGCGATCTCGCTGAGGGTTCTCTGCAGGGTGTCTATATTCACAGAAACTGGCAGTTGCTCTACGCCAACTCCGCTCTGGCGCAGATTTTTGGCTACGAGACCAGCAAGGACCTGCTGGCGCTGGGTACGGTCGATCGGTTGCTGGCGCGCGAGGAACATGACCGTCTTCGGAGTTATATGGATGGCCGGCAGAACGGCCAGAGCCCTCCAGAGGTCTATACGGTCAGGGGTGTCAGAAAAGACGGCCAGGAGGTATCGGCCCAGTTTCGGGCAACATGCGTATACTGGAATGGCGAACCGGCAATCCAGTGCGTTGTCATTGACGCAACAGAACGTCAGAAGACAGAAAAAGCCCTACGCGAGAGCGATGACCTGTTCACCCGGGTATTCCAGGAAGGTCCAACCGCCTGCGCCATCGCGGCTCCCGATGACGGCTATCATTATGACGTAAATGAAAGATGG
>DEIT01000058.1:981-2133 GCA_002352635.1 Hyphomicrobiaceae bacterium UBA2767
AAGGCCGAAGAAGCGCGTCAACAGAGCGAACAAAGGTTCAAGGATCTCGTCGAGACAACCAATGTTGTCCCCTGGGAATTCGATCCCGAGACGATGCGGTTCACCTATATAGGGCCGCAGGCGGAAGAGATGTTCGGCCACCCATTGGATGCGTGGTACGCGGAAAACTTCTGGGTCGATTCGATCCATCCTGAAGACCGGGACAAGGCCGTTAAGGAATGTCAGGACGCCATCGCCCAGGGCGAAGACCATGAACTGAGATATCGGGTCGTGACGCCGGATGGCCGGTCGGTCTGGGTGCGCGACATTGTATCGGTGTTCAATGACGACCACGGAAAGCTTAAGCTGCGCGGTATCTTCACCGACATCACTGAACGCATGGATGCGATAAAGCAGCTTGCCGATCAGGCGTCGTCCATGACCCTGATGCGATCGATTGCCCAGGCAGCCAACCAGTCCACCGATGTAGAGAGCGCGCTCAAGTCTTGTCTTGAGCAGATTTGCGACTACACCGGCTGGGAAATCGGCCATGTCTGCATGATCCGCAATCACACTCAGGGGACCTTCGGTTCGACCAAGTGCTGGCATCTTTCAGATGTGGAAAAATTTCGCGCCTTCAGGGAAAAAACCGAGAAGAATGACTGCGTTTGGGGTCAGGGCATGTGCGGTCATGTCTTTGTCCACGGGGAAGCGCGCTGGGTCAGCGATGTCCTGTTGGAGCCCGATTTCGAACGGGCGGCCGTGGCAAAAGATTGCGGGATAACCGGAGGCGTGGCGTTTCCCATCACGGTCCGCAACGACGTCGTCGCTGTGCTTGAATTCTATTCAACATGTCCGCCTGAACGCACATCATCTCTCGTTGATATTCTCACCGATGTCGGTGTCCAGATAAGCCGGCTCGTGGAGCGTGCGGCTCAGAAAGACCTCCTGGAAATGCAGGTCGAGACGCGTACGGCCGAAGTCATGCGTCAGGCGCACGACCTGGAACAGGCCCTTTCAAAGGAAAAGGACCTCAATTTGCTGCAGAGGCAGTTTGTCTCCATGGCCAGCCACGAGTTCCGTACCCCGCTTGCGATCATCGACAGCGCTGCCCAGAGACTGAAGCGCAAGGCAAGCGAAGACAGCCTTACATCTCAGGACGCACTCTTGAGG
>DEIT01000058.1:2217-3846 GCA_002352635.1 Hyphomicrobiaceae bacterium UBA2767
GCAACGTGAAATTGCCAAAGGTCACACCATTTCCAGCGATCTGACGACGCTTCCCGATACGATCCAGGCGGATGAAGGCGCTTTGGAACAGGTGTTTACAAACCTGCTTTCGAACGCGGTCAAATATGCACTGGACTCACCGGATATCCATGTGAGAGCATTCTGTGAGGATGAGGATATTCTGGTACAGGTCCGCGACAACGGGATCGGTATTGACGAAGACGATCTGCCAAAGATGTTCGAGCGGTTTTTCCGCGCAAAGACATCAACCGGCATTGCCGGCACCGGTATCGGCCTCAATCTGGCAAAAACCCTGATAGAGATGCACGACGGTTCAATCGGCGTGGAAAGCATAAAGGGCCGGGGAACAACCTTCACTGTCCGCCTGCCGGTCTCAGGCCCGAAAACTTCAAATCAGGCAGAGTTCCAGGCCGCATAGGCGAGCACCCACTGGTAATCATGGCTGCGCCAATAGAGTGCTGCCGTCGGTCAGGCCACGGCGCGCTGGAGCCCCACATTGCGCTTGATGGATTGTGATGCAAGCGCTACGGGCTCAAACGCATTTACGAGCGCCAGTTCAAGCTTGCCCTCCATGTCGAGCAGGATCTTGTAGGCGTCCTTCGCCGGCATTGCCTTCTTGTAAGAGCGTTTGTCGATCAGGGCCGAGAAGATATCGACGATGGTCATGATCCGTACCGGATCACTGATTGCCTTGCCGGAAAGACCGTCGGGATAACCGCTGCCGTCGAGAAGCTCGTGATGATGGCGTGCGATATCGACCACTTCCGCGCTGAAATGGGCGTCGTCCAGCAGGATTTCCGCGCCATACGCCGCGTGGGTTCTGATTTCCGCAACTTCCTCGGACGTGAGTTTGCCCGGCTTGTCGAGCAGCGAAATCGGCATTTTCACCTTGCCCACGTCATGCATCAGCGCGGCGATGGAGATGCGCTGCACGTCAGCGTCGCTGAAGCCCAGATTCATCGTGAATGCAGCCGCGAGGCCCGAGACCGTCATGCAATGGCGGTAAGTGTAGCTGTTATGTTGTTTGACCGCCTCCAGCCATGCGGCGATGGATGTGTCCTTGAGGCTTTCCGCGAGCAGTTCGCTGGCGCAGACAACCTGCGCCCTGGGCAGAGGCTGCCCCGACGCCACCGTCTCGTAAAACACGTCGTGAAGTGAACTCACCTCGTCTGCGGTGTGCAACAGGACTTGCGGAACTTCGGCGACCGCGAAATCCGCCCTGCCCCCTTGCGCCTGCGCGCGCAGATTAATGAGTTTGACCGCATCGGATCGGCGCGGCACGGACGGAATGGTCTGCGCCCCCCCCAGCGCATCGGCCTGATATGGCTCCGCGCGCGACTTGCCGCGCGTAATGAAGACCTTGGAGATGCCGGAAGGAATATCTCTCAGCGCGTCCTTGGCCTGCTTTATGGCCTCGCCGTCGGTAAGATCGATATCGACGATCACAGGCGAGAGCAGATGCACGCCGGATGCGCAGAAGTCGGTCAGGTGCATGACGCGCATCGGCAGCCATTGCCCCAGCCTTCTTGCTGCAATTTCGGACCTTAATGGGTCATCGGATAGAAACAGAAACGCCATTGTACAAAGCCTACCGGTTACCTGATCCCC
>DEIT01000058.1:3960-4273 GCA_002352635.1 Hyphomicrobiaceae bacterium UBA2767
CCCCCAAACAAAAAGCCCCGCGGGTTACGCGGGGCTTTGAGGTTCAACCTTTGAAGCGCAGAGTTTACGGCGGACAGTTGGACGGTCCTCCGGGGAAGCCGAAGGTGCCGTTCTGCGCGTTGCTCTCGCAGAAAACGTCGCCAAACGTGCCGTTGAAGACGTTGTC
Organism: Hyphomicrobiaceae bacterium UBA2767; assembly: GCA_002352635.1. Taxonomy (GTDB): domain Bacteria; phylum Pseudomonadota; class Alphaproteobacteria; order Rhizobiales; family Methyloligellaceae; genus UBA2767. The sequence continues at coordinate 4,127 of DEIT01000058.1, forward strand.
CGTGCCGCTCAGTGTTTGCGCATTGGTACCCTGCAGGTCAATCACGTCATCACCGAAGGTTCCGAGGAAAGATGTGTTGTTCATGGAAATCGTGTTCCCGCCGCTGGTGACTTCCAGCCCGTCACCGCCCACATCTCGTATCGTCAC
>DEIT01000009.1:0-10364 GCA_002352635.1 Hyphomicrobiaceae bacterium UBA2767
CCGACCCAGGAAGGCCTGTATCAGCACTACAAGGCAATCAATGATGCAATCGGGATTCCGATCATCATTTACAATATTCCCGGCCGTAGCGTCGTGGATATGTCGGTCGATACAATGGCGCGGTTGTTCGAATTGAAGAACATCACCGGTGTTAAGGACGCTACGGCAGATCTGGCACGCGCCAGTCAGCAGCGTGGCGCCATGGGTCCGGAATTCAATCAGATGACCGGCGAAGATGCGTCCGCTCTCGGTTTTATGGCCCACGGCGGTGATGGCGCAATTTCTGTTACGGCGAATATTGCGCCGGCGCATTGTTCAGAATTCCAGACTGCCTGCCTCGATGGAAATTTTAACCGAGCCCTGGAAATACAGGATCGCATGATGCCAGTTCATGATGCGATGTTTGTTGAGTCAAATCCTGGACCGGTGAAATACGCCGCGGAGCGTCTTGGGCTGTGCAGTTCCAAGACTCGGTTGCCGATCGCCCCGATTTCCGATGCCGCGAAGAAAGTCGTCGATGACGCGCTTGTCTCCGCGGGACTACTCAACGGCTAGACGCCTTTCGGAGGCCTCCCATGGCAAAGAATGGCGAAAACCGGAAGGTGATCGCCGAGAACCGGAAAGCGCGGCGGAACTACGAAATCGAAGAGACATTCGAGGCGGGCCTGATTCTAACAGGCACGGAGGTCAAATCGCTGCGTACGGGGAAGGCGAACATTGCTGAGTCTTACGCCTCCGATGAAGACGGAGAGCTTTTTCTCTATAACGCCTATATCCCTGAGTACCTTCAGGCTAACCGGTTCAATCATTCTCCGCGCCGGCCGCGCAAATTGCTGCTGCACCGCAAGGAGATCCACAAGCTAACGGTTGGAATTCAGCGCGAAGGCATGACCATCGTTCCGCTCAAGCTCTATTTCAACGATCGCGGCATAGCCAAGCTGGAGCTGGCGCTTGGGAAAGGGCGCAAGCTGCACGACAAGCGTCAGGTTGAGCGCAAACGCGATTGGGACCGCCAGAAGGCGCGGCTGATGCGTGAAAAGGGCTGAGATGAATTTTTGGTCCTGAGGGAATTCCCGAATTGGCACTTGTGGGAGAATTGGAGCTACGCGAAACACGCTATACAGGCTCTTGCGACCTGAAGCAGGTTTCGCGTGACGATTGAAGACAGGAAATTCCCGTGATCAAAAATCTGTTGGAGCTGCCTTCGGATTTGCCCGTTCCGGAAGATGATGGAGCAGCCGCACATCTTGTTGGAACGGCGGTTCCCGACATTGCACTGCCATCCACCGCCGGCGGTGCTGTCGTGCTTTCCGGCTTTTCAGGTCGAACGGTTGTCTACGCATATCCGCGCACGGGCGTGCCCGGCGAGAAGTCGCTCGATGACAATTGGGAGATGATACCCGGTGCACGCGGGTGCACACCGGAATCCTGCGCCTTTCGTGATCATCATGACGAACTTGGCCAGGCCGGGGCACGCGTTTTCGGATTGAGCACACAAGACACCGCCTTCCAGAGGGAAGTCGCCGAACGCCTGCATCTGCCTTTTCAAATCTTGAGCGACGACCGGCTTGAGCTGATACGCGAACTCAACCTGCCGATATTGGTTGTTGGTGATGTGACGCTTATGAAGCGGTTTACCCTGGTTGTGCGCGACGGGATCATCGAGCATGTTTTCTATCCCGTCTTTCCGCCCAACACCCATGCGGAAGATGTCCTGGCATGGCTGAAGGAAAATCCTGTCTGACCGATCGAAGAGCTTGAGCGGTCCGGCCTAAAGAATCCCTTTTTCAACATCTTCAACCGTGTAGCCCAGCCTGTCTAAACCCTCTTCGAGATAGTCGGCCAGCAGCGGCACACCGAGAAGATAGTCCTCAGTCTTGTTCACACGCTCGGTACGTGCAGTCGAAAGCGCTTCCTGAAACTCTTCGGGAGAAAATGATCCGCGGCCGACCCACATGAGCGCGACCAGATGCACCTGCTCGTCTTCGTTGAGGTTTGCGATAAAGTCCGCCAGTTCATCGCGTGTCGGGTCAGAAGCGCGATCCTCCAGGATTGAATCGGAATCGCTGTCATCACTGTCGCTATCATCGTCCCATGCGGCGACTTTCCCGTCATATTCGCGCGCTCTGATAATAATATGCGCAACCTTGTCCGGGGCAATCTCAAGCATCGTTTCCGCTCCCATGATCAAATGCCATCTGAGAAGGCTAACGCAGATTTGGGAGCGCGGGATTGATCTGTGACAAGTATCAGGGCGATGCGAGATGTTTGGTAATGGCGGCAAAAACGCTTTCAAACATGTCCGGGGTCAGGCGCCTGGTGTTGGTGTTGTAGCGGGAGCAATGATAGCTGTCGAAAAGCCTGTAGCCCTGATCAAGTTGGTGTTCCGCGCCATGGCCGAACGCAAAAGCGGACTTGCGGTATCCAAGTGCTGAAAGGGTGCTTTCATGTGCGATACGCCCCAGTGCCAGGATAACTTTCAGATCGGACAATTGCGCAATCCGCGCAGCAAGAAACCCACTACAGTTGCGCATCTCCTGCGTGGTTGGCTTGTTTTGAGGCGGTACGCACCGGACCGCATTCGTGATCATGCAGTCCGCGAGGCTCAACCCGTCAGTTGGATCGGCTCCATAGGTGCCTTGCGAGAACCCGTACTTCTCAAGCGTCGCGTAAAGAAGATCACCCGCATAATCACCTGTGAAAGGGCGCCCGGTTTTGTTGGCACCCTGCATGCCCGGCGCAAGGCCGACTATCAGAAAGCGTGCCGTCTCAGCTCCAAATGAGGGAACGGGGGCGTTGAACCAGTCCGGATTGTTTTGCGTGTTTTGTAAGCGAAACGCGGTTAGCCGCTCGCACAGCCGGCAATCATGCGGCGGTTCAGCGGGGGACATGTCAGATGTTTTGCCGCTCACACTTCGGCGACTTGTTCGTCAAGTTCATTCTCATATGCATCATCGTCGAAATCAGGCGTATCATCGCCGGAGTCGCGGCCAATTTCATGTTCCAGATCCGCAAGGTCGACGAAATGATCAGCCTGACGCCTTAGTTCGTCGGCAATCATCGGCGGTTGCGATACGAGTGTCGAGATCACGGTTATGCGCTTGCCACGCTCTTGAAGCGCTTCAACGAGGCTTCGGAAGTCGCCGTCACCGGAGAAAATAACGATGTGATCTAGGTGATCGGCAAGTTCCATGGCGCCCACGGCCAACTCGATGTCCATGTTGCCTTTGATTTTTCGCCGGCCAGACGAGTCGGTGAATTCCTTGGTTGGCTTCGTGATCATCGTATAGCCGTTATAGTCAAGCCAATCGACAAGCGGTCGGATGGATGAGTATTCCTGATCTTCAGCCAGGGCGGTGTAATAGAGCGCACGGATAAGGCGCCCTTTGGCACGAAAAACTTCAAGTAATTTTTTGTAGTCAATATCAAACCCGAGTGATCTCGCGGTTGCATACAGATTGGCACCGTCGATAAAAAGCGCGATGCGTTCATTCGGATAAATTTTCATAAGAGTACGCCTTGCCATAAAAACAATTATACAGAGAAAAATTTCACGGCTTGCCGGTCAAATAGAGGTACCGGTGCCTTCATGCTCAAATGATATAACAATGCGCGCGAATTAAGGCGCTTTGCACCCCCTTGGAGAAGACATCAGTGATTTTGATCGCCCTGGGATCGAACCGGCCAGGTGTCTGGGGCCTGCCGGCCAAAACCATAAAGACAGCCATGGATGTGCTTGCAAAGACGGCAGGAACCCACATCCTTTGGCGATCCGATCTCTACGAAACTGCGGGTGTTGGGCCGGGGCAGCCTGGTGTGTTCGTAAACGCGGTTGTTGCGATTGAATGCCACTGCAGTCCAGGTGCCTTGCTGCGAAGACTGAAGACGATTGAACGCATGGCCGGTCCGCGCTCTGCGCGGCGATGGGGTCCACGAACACTCGATCTGGATATTCTTGATTACCGGGGCCGGATCATCGGTTGGCGGAAATCGGCCCGGTTGAGTGACGCGGCGTTGCGGAACGGAATCGTCTTACCGCATGCCCTGATGCATTCGCGACCCTTTGTTCTCGCACCGCTCGCTGAGGCGATGCCCGGATGGCGGCATCCGGTTCTGAAGAGCACGGCCCGCGAACTCTGGAAGCACGTGCGTCATGCACGCACGGGGCAGGTGCTCAAGCGCGTGTAAGCGCTGTGTTAGGCATGGGCTGATGTCATGGCTTGCTTTGATTTCGAAGACCGCCTAAAAGGGTTCGCAACTCTCAAACATTTCGAGGAATCGACTCATGGCACGCGTCACTGTCGAAGATTGCGTCGACAAGGTTTCGAACCGCTTTCAGCTCGTTCTTCTGGCGAGCCATCGCGCCCGCACCATATCCGCCGGTTCGCCGATCACGATTGAGCGCGACAATGACAAAAATCCGGTCGTCGCACTTCGTGAAATTGCCGAGGAAACCGTCTCGCCTGAGGATGTGAATGAAGACCTCATTCACTCCCTGCAGAAATATGTCGAGGTGGACGAGCCAGAACCGGAAGAAGTCCCTCTTATGACGCCGGATGCAGTAGCTCCGGTTCTGACCCACGACGATCCGAAAACCGACACGAATATCGACCGGATGACGGAAGAGGAATTGCTCCGGGGGCTTGAAAGTTTGGCGTCTGGTGACTCATCGAATGCGGGCCAGCGCAGCAGATAACACAAACGCACCTCCGGCAGGCGACAGGCCTTCGCACGGCCTCGAATCCTCTCGCATTCGGCTGACCCATTCCATTGATGAAACGCTTATACCCCGCTTCGGCGGGGTTTTTGCCGCGTTGTCATGCTGCAATGACAGGCGCTCGCCATGATGCGCCAATACGAACTCGTGGAACGGGTCAAGAGCTACGACCCCGATGCGGACGAGGCGTTGTTGAACCGTGCCTATGTGTACGCCATGCAAATGCATGGACAACAGAAAAGAGCCTCCGGCGATCCCTATATCTCGCATCCTCTTGAGGTGGCGGCGATACTTGCCGATCTCAGGCTCGACGACGCCACCATCGCAAGCGCGCTCCTGCACGATACGATCGAGGATACGCCGGCCACACGTGATGACATCGATAAGCTGTTTGGTAAGGAAATCGGATCGCTTGTCGACGGGCTTACAAAGATCGCAAAGCTAGATCTCGTTACGCACAAAGCGGAACAGGCAGAGAATTTCCGCAAACTCCTGATTGCCATCACGAGTGATGTTCGCGTGCTGCTGGTGAAGCTCGCGGACCGCCTGCACAACATGCGCACGCTTGAGCATATTCGGTCCGACAAACGCAAGCGCATTGCCGAAGAGACAATGGATATCTATGCGCCGCTCGCCGGACGCATGGGCATGCAGTGGTTGCGTGAAGAACTTGAGGACATCGCATTCCAGACCCTCAATCCTGAAGCGTATGCAATCCTCGTCAAGCGGCTTGAAGAACTGCGCGCCAGCAACAAAGGGTTGATCGGCGACATCCAGGCGGCATTGACGAAGGAATTCACCACCTGCGGAATCGATGCGGATGTTCGCAGTCGAGAAAAGAAACCTTATTCGATATGGCGGAAAATGGAGCGAAAGCAGATTTCGCTCGAACAATTGTCGGACATATACGGGTTCCGGGTGATCGTCGAAAAAACTATCGACTGCTATGCGGTACTGGGCACGGTGCATACCACATGGCGAATGGTACCAGGCCGCTTCAAGGACTATATCTCCACGCCGAAGCAGAATGACTATCAATCAATCCATACCACCGTTGTGGGACCGCGGCATCAGCGGGTGGAACTGCAGATCCGCACCGCGCGCATGCATGATGTTGCCGAATACGGCATCGCTGCTCATACGCTTTACAAGGATCGCACCAACGGAAACGGCAGCGGACACACCGACAAGAAATCTCTCGCACTGAAAGAAGAAAGCAATGCCTATCGGTGGCTAAGGCGTCTGGTTGACATGTTGCTTGAAGGCGACAACCCGGAAGAGTTTTTGGAGCATACGAAGCTTGAGCTGTTTCACGATCAGGTCTTCTGTTTCACTCCGAAGGGATTGCTCATTGCGTTGGCCCAGGGTGCGACGCCGATCGATTTTGCCTATGCAGTGCATACCGATGTCGGCAATTCCTGTACGGGCTGCAAGATCAATGGACGGACCATGCCGTTGATGACCGAACTCAAGAATGGCGACGAAGTAGATATCGTAACCTCAAAGTCGCAGACGCCACCGGCAGCGTGGGAACGGATCGTTGTGACTGGCAAGGCGCGTTCCGCCATACGCCGCGCCAACAAGGAGGCTCTACGCTCGCAGTACAGCAAGCTTGGACGAGAAATTCTGAGACGCGCCTTCGACCGGGTCGGCAAGAACTATCGGAAGACTACAGTGGAACGAATTCTGCCACGCCTGTCGCAGAAGACCGTTGATGACGTTCTGACGGCGGTTGGGCGCGGCGAACTGCCATCTGCCGATGTGCTGCAGGCCGCCTTTCCAGACATCCCTCGGCCAGAACCGCCAAAGCGACGCGTTGTCAAACGCAATGATGAAGGCTGGTTCGGGCTTTCGAAAGCCATCGGGCTCAAGTTCCGTTTGCCCGGTTCCAATAGCCGAAAACAAGATGGGAGCTCGGAAGGCATTCCCATCACAGGGCTTCGAGGAAATATGCCGGTCAATTTGACGGATCACGGTGGCGCTGTTCCGGGTGACCGGATCGTCGGTATTATGACCTCGGGCGAGGGCATCACGATTTATCCCATTCACTCCGAAGCCTTGAAGGAATTCGACGACGAGCCAGATCGATGGATTGACGTCAGGTGGGACATCGACGAAAGCAACTCGGACCGGTTCCCGGCTCAGATCGCGGTTACGGGCATCAATGAGCCGGGCACGCTTGCCCAAATCGCCCAGACGATTGGAGAGAGCGGCGGCAACATTCACAATATCAACATGCAGCACAAGACCGCGGACTATACGACCATGCTCATTGACCTTGAGGTCTGGGACCTTACCCACCTCAACGAAATCATTTCCGGACTGCGTTCAAAATCGGTGGTAAGCGCGGTCAAGCGTTCCCATGAATAACCTCTCGTAGGAAGATCAGATTCACATGCGGCCGGTATGGCGGCAAATGGCGGGTACCCATGACAAAAGACGAGCTATTACAGGAAATGCGGAACGCAGGAGCCCTGCTGGAGGGGCATTTCCTGCTCTCATCGGGCAATCACAGCAGCGCTTATGTGCAATGTGCCCGGTTCCTGATGGATGCGGACAGGGCAGGGCGTGCCTGTGCCGAGTTGGCGGCAAAAGTCACAGCGGAAGTGGGACCCATCGATCTTGTGTTTGCGCCGGCCATGGGCGGTGTCGTCATCGGTTATGAAATGGGGCGCCAGCTCTCCAGGCCATCCATCTTTTTTGAACGTGTCGAGGGTGAGTTCGCCCTGCGTCGCGGATTTGAAATCCCTGCCAGCACACGCTGCCTCATGGTTGAGGATGTTGTTACCACTGGCCTTTCCTCGCGTGAATGCATTGCGGCCGCACAAGAGCGAGGTGCAGATGTGGTCGCAGGATGCTGCCTGATCGACAGGTCGAACGGCGGCGCCGATATCGGCGTTCCCCTGGTGGCGCTCGCAGCCGTTGATTTGCCGATCTTCCCGCCTGATCAGATACCACCACACCTGCAGGATATTCCGGCTGTCAAACCAGGGAGCCGCGGGATATAGTCAAGGGCGGTTTGTTGTCGCTGGGGTTCGCGCGACTGTTTACTATCCCTATATATAGAAATCATAAATCCGCCATTGTGCAGGTTATCCTCACAATGAGTGGGCTTTGAGGTTTGAGATGCTGTTTCAGCGCCGTAATCCGCCGCATTTGGGCGAAAAATTGCGTGTCTGGTTGTGGCCCCGCCGCAACTGGAGCCGCTCCGCTCGCTACATGGCGCACCGCATTCGCAGGCTCAAGGCAACGCCATATGCAATCGCCGTGGGGTGCGCTGCAGGTGTTTTTGCAGCCTTTACCCCTTTTCTTGGTCTGCATTTTATCGTTGCTGGATTGATTGCGTGGATCGCACGTGGAAGCATTCTCGCTTCCGCGCTGGCAACGTTTGTCGGCAATCCGTTGACCTTTCCCCTGATCTGGTTCGGCTCATACAAATTGGGTAGCTGGATGCTGGGAATGAAAGGCAACATGAAGCATATCGAACTGAGCGCCGGGATGCTCGACAAGTCGCTCGACCAACTTTGGCCGGTAATCAAGCCAATGACTGTTGGCGGAATTCCGATGGGGCTTGTTGCAGCAGTGATCGCATACTTCGTCACCAAGAAGGCATCTGAAGCTTACAGGGAAAAGCGCCGCCAGCGGGACCGTGTCGGGCCGAGCCAGCCGGCGCAAGCGTAATCTAGTATTGAATTGGGTAATGACATGAACATCTCCTCCTCGACAGCTCCCTATCTTCGCCTCGGGGTCAATATCGACCACGTAGCCACCATTCGAAATGCCCGCGGCGGCACGCATCCAGACCCTGTTCGCGCAGCGCATCTGGCAACCGAGGCCGGTGCTGACGGCATCACGGCACATTTGCGCGAAGATCGCCGCCATATTTCCGATGACGATATTGAACGCCTCATGTCAGAGATCACGCGCCCGCTCAACTTCGAGATGGCGGTGACCGATGAAATGCTGGAAATTGCGCTGCGGCACCGCCCGCACGCATGCTGCCTCGTGCCGGAGCGCCGGCAAGAAGTAACAACGGAAGGCGGCCTCGACGTTGCGTCGATATCAAACCATCTCCCCGACTTCATTTCACGCCTGAAAGATGCCGGCATGCGCGTTTCCCTCTTTATCGACCCCGATGAACGTCAGATAGATGCCTCACAAAGGGTACGCGCCGATATCGTTGAGTTGCATACGGGCCCTTACTGTCATGCCGCAATTGATGGCGACCAGGCAAGAATACGCGCAGAACTTGAGAAACTTGCCGAGACCGCAAAAAGCGCTGCGGGTGTTGGTCTTGAAGTGCATGCCGGGCATGGCCTCACATTCGATACGGTTTACGCGGTGGCCACGATGCCCGAGGTTGTCGAGTTGAATATCGGTCACTTCCTTATCGGAGAAGCGATCTTCGGCGGTCTGCATTCCACGATCGGACGCATGCGTGGCCTTATGGACAAGGCCCGAGCGGAAGCCAATGGCCAGGTGAGTGCATAAGGCGCGATCCGAAAAATGATCATCGGACTTGGAAACGACCTGATCGATATCCGGCGCATCGAACAGACCATCGAGCGCTATGGAGAGCGTTTCCTGGATCGCATCTTTACAGACATCGAGCGGGAACGCTCCGACAGGAGAAATCAGCGCGCGGCCTCCTACGCAAAGCGGTTTGCTGCCAAGGAGGCCTGTTCGAAAGCGCTTGGGACGGGCATACGCAAGGGTGTCTTCTGGCGCGACATGGGTGTTGTGAACCTGTCCTCGGGACGCCCGACACTTGCACTGACCGGTGGCGCCGCTGTGCATCTTGAGCGTATTACGCCTCAAGGGTGCGCTGCGCGTATCGATTTGACAATCACCGACGATTTTCCCCTGGCTCAGGCGATCGTGATTATTTCGGCGGTTCCCCGGGCGAATGAGGGTTGATTCCTGTATCAATGATGTGTTCGCCCACAGTTTGCTTTGCCCAGCACGAGCAGTTATAGGGGCGTCAGCCAGAGTCCCGGAATGCTTGAATCATGAAGAAGGATCGCGACGCAATGAGCGTAGAGGCTGACACGAAGAAAGGCCAAGGTGGGGGCTTTGCCGACACGATACGCGTTGTCGTTCATGCGCTTATCCTTGCCATGGTCGTGCGCGTCTTCCTCTATCAACCATTCAATATCCCTTCAGGTTCGATGATCCCGACGCTTCTCGTGGGCGATTATCTATTCGTTTCCAAATTCAGCTACGGCTATTCGAAATATTCCTTTCCATTTTCGCCCAATCTTTTCGAAGGACGCATATGGGCGAGCGATCCGAAGCGTGGTGATGTTGCTGTTTTCAAACTGCCACGGGACAACAAGACCGATTACATCAAACGGGTCATCGGCTTGCCCGGCGATGAGATCCAGATGGTCTCCGGTGTTCTGCATATCAACGGCAAGGGCATAAACCGGAAACGCATCGATGATTTCATCATGAAAGATGCATTCGGCAATGTTCGCCGCGTTGCTCGCTATGAAGAAACCTTGCCCAATGGCGTCAAATACCCGGTGTTGGATCTCGTGCCGCAGGGTGTGGGTGACAACACCTCCGTCTACAAGGTGCCGGAAGGGCACTATTTCATGATGGGGGACAACCGGGATAATTCGACTGACAGCCGTGTGGCGAGTGC
>DEIT01000009.1:10463-17853 GCA_002352635.1 Hyphomicrobiaceae bacterium UBA2767
CACTGGGCCATGTGTTTGTCGATCCCGGATTGCTGCGCCGGGCGCTGACCCATTCAAGCGCAAAAGCGGGCGCGCAACAGGCGCTCGACTATGAACGGCTGGAGTTTCTTGGCGACCGGGTGCTGGGTCTCGTGATCGCCGACCTTCTGCTGGACCAGTATCCACGCGCAAGCGAAGGTGAACTTGCCCGGCGATTCAACCGGCTTGTACGCAAGGAGACCTGCGCAAGCGTTGCCGAGGAAATAAGCCTCGGCGATTACGTCATCATGAGCACCAACGAGGCAAAGAGTGGCGGAAGAGCCAAGAAGACTATTCTTGGCGATGCATGCGAAGCGGTGCTTGGTGCACTGTTTGTGGATGGTGGATTTGAGGCTGCGCGCGCGATCATCCGCAAATTGTGGTCTGGGCATCTCGGTGATGATGGAGAGCCTCTCAGAGACGCCAAGTCTGCGCTTCAGGAATGGGCACAGGGACAGGGGCTTGATCTGCCGGAGTATATTGTTTCGGCCCGCGAGGGCCCTGACCATGAGCCGCATTTCACGACACGTGTGAAAGTGCAGGGCATGCTTGAAGCCAAGGGCAGGGGCGCGAACAAGCGTGCCGCTCAACAGGCAGCCGCCAAAGCCATGCTGCTACGCGAAGGCATATGGAAAAATGCAGATTGAACGCGAATCCCAAAAATGCGCCATAGTCGCCCTCATCGGCGCTCCCAATGCTGGAAAATCTACCCTCGTCAATCAATTGACGGGCGCCAAGGTCTCAATTGTCACCCACAAGGTACAGACGACCCGCGCCCGGATACGGGGCATTGCCATTGAAGGCGAGAGCCAGCTTGTCCTCGTGGACACGCCGGGTATCTTCGCGCCGAAACGGCGCCTGGATCGCGCCATGGTTGACGCCGCCTGGGGCGGTGCGCGCGATGCAGATATCACACTCCTGCTGATCGACGCGGCCAAGGGGCTGAATAGCGAGGCGAAAAACATCCTCAAGGGTCTCGAAAATGTGGGTGGACCAAAACTGCTGATCCTGAACAAGGTCGATCTGCTCAAAAAGGAAGCCCTGCTTCAACTCACCGGCAAAATTTCCGGAACCGCCAAATTTGACGAAACATTCATGGTTTCCGCCCTGAATGGCGATGGTGTAGCCGATCTCAAATCCTATTTGGCCGAACACGCGCCGGCGGGTCCCTGGCTGTATCCGGAAGATCAGATTTCCGATGCACCGATGCGGCATCTGGCAGCGGAAATCACCCGGGAAAAACTGACCCTGAGATTGCATCAGGAGTTACCCTATGCATCAACGGTCGAGACTTCCCTTTGGAAAGAGTTGAAAGGCGGGCGTGTGCGCATTGAGCAGACCGTCTATGTGATGCGCGACAGCCAAAAGAAGATTGTGCTCGGCAAAAACGGGCAGACGATCAAGAATATCTCCATGGAAGCCCGTAAGGAGCTTTCAGGAATACTGGGTGTTCCCGTCGACCTTTTTCTGTTCGTCAAGGTTCGGCAGAAATGGGGAGAAGACCCTGAACGATATGCGGAAATGGGTCTGGAGTTCCCGAAGAATTGAGAAGGCATACGGCAACAGATGCAATGGTCGGACGAAGGCATTGTCCTTGCCTCGCAGTCACACGGTGAAACGAGTGCGATTGTCGAGATTCTAACGCGCGACCATGGCCGGCATCTGGGGCTGGTGCATGGCGGGCGGTCAAAACGGATGCGCCCCATTCTGCAAACAGGCAATCTCATAAGAGCCGAGTGGCGTGCCAGGCTTTCAGAGCATCTCGGGAAATACGCCATAGAGCTTCTTGAAGCGCACGCGGCGCGCGTATTTGATGACCGTGCAGCACTTGCCGGACTCAATACATTGACCGCGCTCGCCCGCTTGCTGCCCGAGCGCGAACCCCACCAGCCGCTCTATGAGGTCACCAGGTTGGTTCTTGAAGCCCTGTCGGAAGGCGATCATTGGCCGGCTTTGCTGGTGCGTTGGGAGTTGGCGTTGCTCGAAGAGCTTGGGTTCGGCCTTGATCTGGATTCCTGCGTCGCGTCAGGCGAGACGGGCAATCTGATATACGTTTCACCGAAAAGCGCGCGGGCGGTAAGCGGTGATGCGGGCGCCCCCTATGGGGACAAGCTCCTGGCCCTTCCGGCCTTTCTCCTGCCCGGGAACGGCGGTGAAGCGACTCCAACGCCGCAGGACATTGCCAACGGCTTCATTCTGACAGGCTATTTTCTGGAAAAAAATGTGTGGCAACCACGCAATATTTCACAGCCTCAGGTTCGGGCTCGCCTCATGGTGAGGTTGGGGAGTTGAAACGAATTTTTTAATTTTTCGCAGTTCTATGGGCGTTGTGCGACTCACTTGCTTGGGCTAATCGTGGAACATGGGTGAACACGACACTATCGATAGCGGTTCGGAATCCGTCAGCCTGCGAGAGGCGCTGGAAGAGCGTTACCTCGCCTATGCGCTCTCGACCATCATGCATCGGGCTTTGCCCGACGTGCGCGACGGCCTGAAGCCGGTCCACCGGCGCCTGCTCTACGCCATGCAGCAATTGAAGCTCGACCCAGAAGGCGGTTTCAAGAAATGCGCCCGCGTTGTTGGCGATGTAATCGGCAAATATCATCCTCATGGAGACCAGGCTGTCTATGACGCGCTGGTCCGTCTCGCCCAGGATTTTGCCGTGCGCTATCCGCTGATTGAGGGGCAGGGGAACTTCGGCAATATCGACGGCGATAATGCCGCGGCGATGCGCTACACCGAAGCCAAGCTCACCGATGTCGCGGCCGCACTTCTTGAGCATATCGGCGACGACACTGTCGATTTCCGAGAGACATATGACGGTGAAGAAGCGGAACCGGCCGTCCTGCCGGCGAACTTCCCAAACCTGCTCGCCAATGGGGCGACAGGCATCGCCGTTGGAATGGCGACGAGTATCCCGCCACATAATGCAGGAGAGCTGTGCGACGCAGCGCTCCATCTGATCAAACACCCCAATGCCCGGGTGGACAAGCTCGTCGAGTTTGTTCCCGGTCCTGATCTTCCCACCGGTGGCATCGTTGTCGAGCCCAGGGACTCAATCATCGAGGCTTACAAGACCGGACGCGGGGGTTTTCGCGTCCGTGCCAGGTGGGAGAAAGAGGATCTGGGGCGTGGCGGTTACCAGATCGTGGTCACGGAAATTCCCTATCAAATACAAAAAGCGCGGCTGATCGAGAAGATCGCCGATCTGATGCAGGCGAAAAAACTGACGCTTCTGGCTGATATCCGCGATGAATCCGCAGAAGAGATCCGACTTGTCCTGGAGCCGAAGAGCCGTACGGTCGAGCCCGAACTTCTGATGGAATCTCTCTTCAAGGTCACCGACCTTGAGTCCCGCATATCGCTTAACATGAACGTGCTGAGCCGCGGCAAAGTGCCAAACGTGCTGGGTCTGCGGCAAGTGCTTCGCGAGTGGCTCGATCACCGACAGGTCGTGCTTGTGCGGCGTTCGAAGGATCGGCTAGCAAAAATCCAGCACCGTCTCGAGGTTCTGGACGGCTATCTCATTGCCTATCTCAACCTCGATGAGGTGATCCGCATCATCCGCTATGAAGATGAGCCGAAGCAGGAGCTGATGCGCGCCTTCAAGCTGAGCGACGTGCAGGCGGAAGCCATTCTGAATATGCGATTGCGGTCATTGCGCAAGCTCGAGGAAATGGAAATCCGCACTGAACACGACAAGCTCAAGGCGGAACAAAGCGACCTGACCAAGCTGCTGAAGTCGGAAGACAAACAGTGGTCACACATTGCGTCAGAAATCAGGGAAATCAGGGCCAAGTTCGGCGCCAAGACGGAGTTGGGACGGCGCCGCACCAGTTTTGCCGACGCGCCTGACGTCGAAGCCGATATTGCTTCGGCCATGATTGAGAAAGAACCGGTGACGATCCTGCTGTCGGAAAAAGGTTGGATCCGCGCCATGCGTGGGCACATCGAAGACACGTCAGGACTACAGTTCAAGGAAGGCGACGCGCTCAAGAGTGCCCGGCCTGCGCAGACCACAGATACGCTGGTTCTGTTTGCGACCAACGGCAAATTCTACTCGCTCAGCGCAGACAAACTGCCCGGCGGACGTGGCCACGGCGAGCCGGTGCGCCTCATGGTTGAGTTGGAGGAAAACCACGACATTGTTGAGATGTTCGTCCACCAACCGGGCCGGAAGCTTTTGGTCGCATCTAGTGCCGGTTATGGCTTTGTGGTCGGTGAAGACGATGTAGTTGCCATGACGCGCAAGGGCAAACAGGTGCTCAACGTCTCACAACCGGATGAGGCTGTCGTTTGTGCGCCTGCTGACGGAGACATGGTAGCGGTTATCGGCGAGAACCGGAAAATGCTCTGCTTCGCGTTGAAGGAACTCAACGAAATGACGCGCGGACGCGGCGTTCGCCTGCAACGTTTCAAGGACGGCGGGTTGGCGGACATAAAGACCTACAACAAGAAAGAAGGGTTGACCTGGATTGACTCATCGAACCGCACATGGACCGTCAACGACCTGAAGGACTGGACCGGAGCAAGGGCACAGGCAGGCCGCCTGCCACCCAAGGGCTTCCCCAAGGCAAACCAGTTCGGTCCTAAATTCTGATTCTTCGGCCACTCTGAAATCGGAAGTGAATCTGCGATGAAACCTCAATTGAAGCGTGCGGAGGCAGAACATGCAGATGACATTCGCGCGCTCGTACGCACGGCTTATGAAATGTATGTCGAGCGGATGGACCGTGAACCCGCACCCATGCTCGCCGACTATGAGGGCCTGATTGATCAGCAGATCGTAACTGTGGCGCTTATGGGTGACGCGGTCGCCGGCGTGCTAATTTGCTATCCGCAAGGAGACCAGTTGCATGTCGAGAATGTCGCCGTCAGTCCGGACTTCCAGGGACACGGGATCGGCGGATTGCTTATGACGAACGCAGAGCAGCAGGCGCAATCCCAAAACATCTCGAAGATCGGCCTCTATACCAATGAGGTGATGACCGAGAATTTTCCATTCTACGAGGCGCTCGGGTTCCAAATTCGTGAGCGCGCGATGCAGGACGGCTACGCTCGCATTTTCTTCGAAAAGACGTTGAATGGAACAGAATAACCCGCTGATACTCTTTCTCTATCCGCGCATCCAACCATCAGAAGTCAGGAACTCCTGAGGTCCGAAGCGGCTTTTGTAGGCCATCTTCGCCGACCCCTGGATCCAGTATCCGAGATAGACGTAGGGCAGTCCAAGCTGGCGCGCGAACTCCACATGTTCAAGGATCATATGAGTGCCGAGACTGCGCGACGAGACGGCGGGATCGAAAAAGCTGTAGACCATTGAAAGGCCGTCGCTCAGACGATCGCAAAGTGCCACTGCAATGAGTTGGCGTTCATCACTGTCCTCATAGAGATCACAATCCTCCGGCAGCGAGTGTGCGGGAGCCCTGTATTCTGTAAGAAACGTATTGACCACGCTGCCCTCGATCATCATTGCGTAGTCGAGAACCGTCATATCGGCCATGCCGCCATCGCCGTGGCGATTGTCGATATAGGTTCGGAAAAGAGAATATTGTTCCGACGTCGGTACAGCGCCACAACGGCTAACATTCAAATCCTGATTGGACTGCTGCACGCGTTTGAAGCTGCGTTTCTGCTCGAATTCATTGACGACAATTCGAACCGGCACACATGCCGTACAGCCATCGCAATAGGGTGTGTAGGCAATATTCTGGCTGCGTCGGAAACCGCCCTTGAGCAGCCTGTCGATCAGTTTTCCGGAACGGCCGTGAGAGAGATGCGTGAACAGTTTGCGCTCAAGCCGGCCCGGCAGATACGGACACGGCTGCGCCGTCGTTATGTAGAATTGCGGAAAGTCGGTCTTGTGTTCGCTCACGGTTTTCCCGGCTTTGGGGACTTGATTGTCCCGTTCTGAGTGACGCGCCCCCTATAGGGAATAATAGAACGGCGCAAAGAAAGAATAGGCGAGCCAGATGATCACGATCAAGGGTGCTCCCGCAATCATGAAATCGCGAAAACGATAATGTCCAGGACCCATGACAATCAGGTTCGTCTGATACGCAATCGGCGTGGCAAAGGAACAATTGAGCGCGAAGATCATCCCATAAACGAAAGGAGTGGGATCGGCCCCGATCTGATTGGCCGCACTAACGACAATCGGCGCAAACAGAGCGGCTGTCGCGTGGTTGCTTAAGAAGTTCGTCAGGATTGCCACCAGCAGGAACAAGGCCGACAGCAACACCGCAGGGCCGTATCCTGAGAACACTTTGACCACCTGATGGGCAAGGAATTCAGCACCCCCAGTAGCCTCAAGCGCCACGGCCATCGCGAAGGCCGTGCCGATGAGAAAGAATATCTTTGCATCAAACGCCCGAGCGGCCTGGGGCACAGTGAGCGCACCGACGAGGATCATGCCGATCACCCCGGCTATTGCAGCAATGGAAATCGGAACATATCCGCTTGCTGCGGCAACGATCATGGCCAGGAACACAATCATCGCGCTTTTGGCATGATGAGGCACGGGAAGTTCAGCCCTTGAGCGGGCCAGCAGCAAGAGATCGCGATGTTCGCGCAGATACCGAACAGCCTGGGGCGTACCGAGCAGCAGCAGCACATCTCCGGCAACCAGGCGAATCTTATGAAACGGGTCGTGGATCATCCGGCTGTGGCGTTCGATGCCAAGCAGAGTGCACCCGGTATCGAATTTGAACCGTTCAGGCCGAAGCGTGCCTCCAATGCGCGGCGAACCCGGCGCAATGACGACTTCCGTCATAATCAAACGTTCGCGCCGTTGCTGGGGCTCATCGCCATCCACCTGCAGATCGTCCATCTTTGCAAGATCACCGATCACCGTTCGATCGTGAGCAATGGCATCCATCAGAACCCGGCGCGTGGCCGCAATCATCAGAATGTCACCCTGCTGCAGTGCCAAGTCTTCAAACGGCGGCAGAACAGAGTGCCCACCTCGCTGCACCAGCTTCACCGTCATGTGGTGGATTCCGGGGAACATGCCAGCGACAGACTTTATGCCGATCCAGGGATGTTCCTCATTTAGGGCGATCTGAGCGATGAAATGCTTTCCCCGCTCGCTGTCAGTCTGACCCAGCACCGGGCTCGGTTTGATCAGACGCGGCACGACGAAAATGACGTAGAGCCCGCCAATCGATGCGAGCAGCAGTCCGGGCACGGAAAAGTCGAAAAAGTTGATCCTCGCCATGCCGTTGGCTTCAGCAACCGTTACCGCGATGAGATTGGCGGACGAGCCGATCAGTGTTGTCATGCCGCCGAGTATGGCGATGAAACTGAGCGGCATGAGGACATGCGCTGCGGTCTTGCCCAGACGGGCCGCCAGCGCACTCAGGATCGGAATGAA
>DEIT01000126.1 GCA_002352635.1 Hyphomicrobiaceae bacterium UBA2767
CCGGAGCTGGATGGCCGCATTCTCACGCGTGCGGTTTCTTTCAAGTCCGATGCGATTCGGCATGAGGCAACACAGACGAACATCATCACCTACGAAGCCGAACCGGACCGCATTGCTTTTGTTGCTGACCTCGCCGCCAACTGGATCGCGCTCAGGCAAACACCGGTCGATGAACGACGCGTAGCGATTGTCCTCGCCAACTATCCCAACCGCGACGGGCGCATCGGAAACGGTGTCGGCTATGACACACCGGCAAGTACGGTCAATCTGCTCAGGGCGCTGCAGAAAGATGGATATGACGTTGATGGGTATCCCAATGACGGCATGGCCCTCATTCATACGCTTCTGGAAGGGCCAACCAATGCGCCGCGAAAAATTGCGGAATCAACCGCGCAGCTGACGCTCCAGCAATATCAGACGCAATACGTGACTCTGCCCCATTCTGTGCGCGGTGAAATAGAGGAACGTTGGGGCGCTCCGGAGGATGATCCGTTCGTGCGCGATGGCGCCTTCCAATTGGCCGTTCACTCATACGGGCATGTCTGTATCGCGGTGCAGCCCGCTCGCGGTTACAACATCGATCCCACGGAAACCTATCACGACCCGGCACTCGTGCCCCCTCATGGTTACCTGGCCTTCTATATGTGGCTGCGAGAAGGGTTCGGCGCGCAGGCAGTGCTGCACAACGGTAAGCATGGCAACCTCGAATGGCTGCCCGGCAAGGCGCTCGCGCTCTCGTCCACCTGTTACCCGGAGGCTGCCCTTGGCCCCTTGCCCAATATCTACCCCTTTATCGTCAACGATCCGGGCGAAGGCACACAAGCCAAGCGTCGCACGTCAGCTGTAATCGTCGATCATTTGACCCCACCGCTCACGCGGGCGGAAACTTACGGGCCGCTGAAGGATCTCGAAGCATTGATCGACGAGTATTATCTCGCAAGCGGCCTCGACCCGCGCCGCATCACGCTGCTGCGGAAACACATTCTGGATATCGTGCGCGCCAATGGGCTCGATAAAGACTCCGGTATTTCCAAGTCAGACGATGAGGATGCCGCCCTGCAGAAACTCGACACCTATATCTGCGAACTCAAAGAAGCGCAGATCAGGGACGGGCTGCATGTGCTGGGCGAAACGCCGAAAGACACACAGGAGACGGACTTGCTTGTGGCCCTGACCCGGGTGCCGCGTGGGCTGGGACAAAACGGAGACAACTCATTGATCCGCGGCTTGGCGGATGATCTAGGATTGAGCAGTTTGGACCCGCTTGATTGCGATATGGGCGCACGCTGGACCGGTGCGCAACCCGAAGCGCTTGCGAGGCTGGCGGACGACCCATGGCGGACGAACGGCGATACCGTGGAGCGGCTGGAGCTGCTCGCCAGCTCACTCGTGTCAGGTGAAACCGATTGCCACCCGGTCTGGGCATCAGCGCGGACTGTGTTAGACGAAATCGAGCAGAGTGTCCGGCCCCGGCTGCACCAGTCGGCCATCAATGAAATTGAGGCTTGCCTCGCAGGGCTCTCGGGGCGCTTCGTTCAGCCTGGTCCATCGGGTGCTCCGACACGCGGACGTCTTGACGTGTTGCCGACGGGGCGAAATTTCTTCTCCATCGATAACCGCGCGCTCCCCACTCCAGCGGCATGGACGCTGGGCGAAAAATCGGCCTCACAGTTGGCAGAGCGGCACTTGCAGGATCATGGGCGCTGGCCCAAGGCCATCGGTCTCACGGCCTGGGGAACGTCCAACATGCGGACTGGCGGCGATGATATCGCACAGGCCCTCGCCCTCATCGGCGCGAAGCCAGTATGGGATACGTCGAGTTGGCGCGTTACAGGCTATGAAATCATTCCACTTGCCAAGCTTGGCCGGCCCCGCATCGACGTTACCTTGCGCATCTCCGGGTTCTTCCGGGATGCCTTTCCTGCGCAAATCGAACTTTTCGATACGGCAATCCGTGCCGTCGGTGTGCTCGATGAGGAAGCAGAAGATAACCCGATCGCCCAGCGTATGCGCGAGGATGCGGACGAAGCGCTTCGCCAAGGGCTGCCGGAGGATGAGGCGAAACATGTCGCGGGCCTTCGCATTTTCGGCTCCAAACCGGGCGCTTATGGCGCGGGACTACAGGCACTTGTCGACGAGCAGCTATGGGACAAGCGCAGCGACCTGGCTGAGAGTTATATTGGTTGGGGCGGATACGCTTACGGCAAGGGCGTCGAAGGCGAAGAGAGAAGCAGCGCTTTTACACTCCGGCTGAAACATATCGAAGCTGTGGTGCAGAACCAGGACAACCGGGAGCATGATCTGCTCGATTCCGATGATTACTACCAGTTCGAGGGTGGGATGACGGCGGCGGTGGAATATATCGCCGGCACGCGCCCTGTCGTTTATCACAACGACCATTCCCGCCCTCAACGCCCGGTCATTCGAACCCTGGAAGAAGAGATTGGCCGTGTCGTACGGTCCCGCGTCGTCAATCCGAAATGGATCGCAGGCGTCATGCGCCACGGCTACAAAGGCGCATTCGAGATCGTTGCCACCGTCGACTACATGTTTGCCTTCGCCGCAACAACCGGCGCGGTACGTGATCATCATTTTGAGCTCGCCTACGACGCTTTCATCGCCGACGATGCCGTGCGGGATTTTATCGGTGAGAACAATCCCCCGGGATTGCAGGAACTGGCCGGGCGGTTCCAGGAAGCATTGGAGAGAGGCCTGTGGACGCCGCGCTCAAACTCCGTCCACCATCAACTGAGCGCGATTACCGGGCAGCAGGAAACCAAACTTGCGGGTGCAGCAGAATGAGCGAAAAACCAAAGAAAAAGGCGGACATGAGCGAAGCCGAGCTCGACGAGCGTCACGCGGAAAAGATGCGTCGAAAGAAAGAAGCTCGGAAAAAAATCCTCGCCACGAAGACGGTCGAGAAAGGCCTCGTCATCGTTCACACGGGCAAGGGCAAGGGCAAATCGACCGCTGCATTCGGTATCGTGTTTCGCTCGCTCGGTCATGGACACAAGGTCGGTGTGGTCCAATTCGTGAAGGGTGCATGGCAGACGGGAGAGCGAGACGTGCTCGCGAAGTTCGATGATCTTGTGACCTTCAAGGCCATGGGCGAAGGGTTTACCTGGGAAACCCAGGACCGCCAGCGTGACATTGCTGCTGCCCGTGCTGCATGGGAAGAGGCCAAGAAAATGATCGCCGACCCTTCTTACAATCTGGTGCTCCTCGATGAACTGAATATCGTGCTGCGCTATGACTATCTGCCCCTTGAAGAGGTCATTGAGGTCTTAAAGTCGAAACCAGAAAATACCCACGTCATCATTACCGGGCGCAATGCAAAAGACGAACTCATCGAGATTGCCGATCTGGTCACCGAAATGACTCAGGTGAAACATCCCTTCCGCGCTGGTGTAAAAGCGCAGGAAGGAATCGAGTTTTGAGATTTCCTGCTTTCAGGGGCGCTTTTCCCTGACAGGGTCGTACA
>DEIT01000123.1:0-8204 GCA_002352635.1 Hyphomicrobiaceae bacterium UBA2767
GAGAATCGGCTATTCCCATCGTGCCCTGGCACCCAGTTTAAAGGCGTTTGGCGCCCGATTCCACCGCAAAGCCCCCTGATTCCATGCTTTGTGGGCCGTCAAACACCGGGATTAGCCAAGAGAATCACCTACTGGACGTACGATGTCTCGACAATCGAACCAGCAAATCGTTGCTGTGCGAGCGCCCAAATGGCAAAATCTCAGGCAAAATGGGCTCATGTCCAGCCGATC
Source organism: Hyphomicrobiaceae bacterium UBA2767 (assembly GCA_002352635.1). Taxonomy (GTDB): domain Bacteria; phylum Pseudomonadota; class Alphaproteobacteria; order Rhizobiales; family Methyloligellaceae; genus UBA2767. Next base: position 232 of record DEIT01000123.1, read on the forward strand.
ACACCCCGGCAAGCGCTGGGAATCACGCAAAGACAGGTAAAAAGACGTGGCTAAATCCACCGAAGGTCCCGAATCGCCATCACCTCAGGCACTGTTCGAGCAGGCAGTCGCCCTGCACGGCAGCGACGATTTCGAGGGCGCCACGCGCCAATACAAGCAATTGCTTGAGCAAATGCCCGACCATCCGCAAATCCTCAATATGTTCGGGCTGGCCACCGCTGAGCTAGGGAATTTGCAAAAAGCGGAGGAAGCGATTGAAAAAGCAACAAAAAGCAATCCCCGCTACGGAGAAGCCTGGCTAAACCTCGGAATCATCCGGCAGCGCGCCGGCAAACTCGATTCTGCCGTTGAAGCTTATAGCCGGGTCCGCGCACTTGAGCCTGCTTCCCCGGCGGGTCACATGAATTTCGCCAATACCTGCCAATTATTGAAGCGATTCGACGATGCGGTTTCGGCATACACCCAAGCATTGACGATTACCCCCAACGATCCGGGCATCTGGAGCAGCATCGCGCGAGCCTACTTGCACACGGGCAATTGGGAAAAGTCATTGAATGCAACAGACCGCACCTTGTCTCTTTCCCCTGGCAATACCGGAGCACTGGCGATTCGATCAGCAGCACTGCTTGAACTCGGCAGGAACGATGAGGCAGCCACACTTGTTGATTTCGATCGGTTGATCGAATGCCAGGATTTTTCAGCCCCCACGGGCTTTTCGAACCTGAAAGACTTCAACGATGCCCTTTGCAACCACTGCACAGCGCATTCGAGCCTGACATATGAACCAAGTGAAAACACCACAATGAAAGGGCACCAGACCGGCAATCTCTCCCTGGACGAGGAGCAGGGGCCGATTGCGCATCTCCTGGAGATGATTGATCAGGCTGTGAGCGACTACCGGAAATCCCACCCGGTCGACCCGCACCACCCCTTTCTGACCCAACGCCCTAAGAGCTGGACCTATGATATCTGGGCCACGGTCCTTGGTTCGCAGGGACATCAGGCACCTCACATTCACCGGTCCGGATGGCTCAGCGGCTGTTACTACGCCAAAATTCCCGATGCAGTTGCAGCTGAATCAAGCAATCAGGCCGGATGGATCGAATTCGGCCGCCCTCAAGACAATGCCAAAGCCAATGCGGAACCGGTAGTGCGCTCCTATCAGCCTCATGAAGGTATGGTCGTGCTGTTCCCGTCATATTTCTACCACCGGACGGAACCATTCGAATCTGGCGACAAACGGATTTCAATCGCCTTCGACATCGTGCCCGCCAAATGACCAGAACCCTTTACGACGCAGCGGTAATCGGAGCCGGCCCCGCAGGGCTCACTGCAGCGGTGGCGTTGGCGGCATCGGGGTTAAAAACAGCGATTGCAGGTCCACCCTTCAATCCCGATCCGGAAAGGCCCGACACGCGAACCACAGCACTTCTAAGAGCATCGGTTCAACTCTTGAGGAATATCGGCGTGTGGGACCTTTGCGAAAGCGAAGCCGCCCCGCTCAACACAATCCGCATGATCGACGATACGGGCCGCCTCATCCGTGCGCCTGAGGTGGCATTCGACGCCACTGAAATCGGCGGCATACCCTTTGGCTACAATATTCCGAATACTGCACTTGTCGCCGCTCTTCGCGCGCGCGCTGAAGCGTTGCAGAATCTGGATATGATAGAGACGGCGGCCGCAACGCAGATCGAAGCCAATGACAATACGGTTCTGGTCGCGCTCGCCGAGGGGCAAGAGATCTCCGCACGTCTTATTGCCGGCGCTGACGGACGCAGGTCCCTCTGCCGCGAAACCGCCGGTCTTGCCACCAAATCCTGGACTTATCCTCAGATTGCGATGGCCTGCAATTTTGAACACAGCGAACCTCACAATGGTGCGTCCAACGAATTTCATCGTCCCTCCGGCCCGTTCACGACTGTCCCACTGCCTGAAAATGCGTCAAGCCTTGTATGGGTTGAGTCGTCAGAAGAGGCGGAACGGTTGCTCGCTCTCTCCGATGCGGACATATCCACGGAGATTGAAGAAAGGTCATATGGCTGCCTCGGCCGCATTACCGCAGTCGGCCCACGCGCCGCGTTCCCGCTTTCGGGCATGCGCGTTCATGACTATTCGGCGCGACGCATTGCACTTGTCGGGGAAGCCGCCCACGTCATTCCGCCGATTGGTGCGCAGGGACTAAACCTCGGGTTCCGTGACGCGGCCTCGCTGGCCGAATATGCACAACAGGGCCAGGAGGAAGATGGCGACCCGGGAAGCAACAAGGCGCTCAAGGCTTACGACAGGTCGCGCCGTGCCGACGTCATGTCGCGTACGCTCGCAGTTGATTTGTTGAATCGCTCGCTGATTTCCGGCTTTCTGCCGTTGCAGCTTGCACGTGGAGTTGGATTGCACCTTCTCGCCAACGTGGCGCCCCTGCGGCGGATGGTGATGCGAGAGGGCATCGCTCCCCGAACCGGTTTGCCGAAATTGATGCAGCAGCATGCGCAACCGCTGGTCTGAAACTCAACAATTGAGGGCCCCAGTATGGCGTTGCGGCGTTCCGCCTCTTGACGGAGGCGGGCTGATACTGGCAACACACGCCGCGAACAGTTTCCCCAGAGATCCTTTCCCACGGCCAGGATTGCGCCAGATTTGAGTTTTCATGCATCGGCTCCTCGATATCAGACATCGACTGGAATATGCCCTGTTGCGACTTGTCTTTGGCATCGTCCGGCTGTTCCCACTGGACGCCGCCTCGGACTTCATGGCGAAGATGACGCAACGGATTTCCAAAGGCGGGCGCCGGCATAAAAAGGCGATCGCTAATCTTGAGATCGCCTATCCGGAAAAGTCCCCTGAGGAGCGCGAAGCCATTGCGATGGAGATGTGGGACAATATCGGCCGGGTCATCGTCGAGACCATGCAGATCGACCGGATTCTGGCGGACGCTGATCGCATCGAGATTGAAAACCTGCCCATGGTGTTGCGCTATAAGGACAAGATGGGCGCAACCATTGCCGCCACCATGCATTTCGGCAACTGGGAACTGGCAAGCTGGCCATTGGCTCTCGCCGGTTCGAGAACGGCCGCCGTTTATCGCCTGATCAACAACCCTTATGTCGACGCCTACCTGCAGGAGAAGCGAAAGGCGCTGTTCCCCGGCGGCCTGTTTGGCAAAGCTGGCTATAAAGGCCGGTCGACAGGGTTTAGCACCGCACGCATGCTGGGTCGCTTCCTGCGCCAGCGCGGGCGCAACGATACGGCATCGCTTGGTTTCGTCGCCGACGTTTATGACAGAGGCGGCATTGCTGTTCCCTTTTTTGGCCAGCAGGTGAAGTTCACGCCCTTCCCCGCCCTGCTCGTGCGCCGACTGAACGCGCGCATGTGGATCGGTCGCTGCGTCCGGCTTGGCAAGCAATCGCGTTTCCGGGTCAATGTTGTTGAGGTGAAAGTGCCTAAGACCGAGAACGAAGACGAAGACATTCGCGCGATCACCGCGAGCATGCATAAACAGTTCGAAGACTGGATCCGGGAAAACCCCGGCCAGTTCATGTGGACCAACAAGCGCTTCGTTTGATTTCCACCCATATCTCAGACCGCAACGCGCGGTGAATATGTTATTTCTGGGCGCGACCCGCCCTTTCAGGAAGACAAAATGAACGCAGCCAGCAAACACCCAAGGAAATTTTTTTCACCCCTCGCAATCGGCGCGCCGGAACCGTTGCGCGATCTGCCGATCCGCCTCGAACGGATGATCCATTTCATCCCGCCGCATATTGAAAAGATACGAGCGCGGGCGGGTGAAATTGCAAAGCAGGTCGATGTTCTGCTCGGCAATCTGGAAGACGCAATTCCTGCTGACGCCAAAGAAGCGGCGCGCGACGGGTTCATTGAATTGGCAAAGGCCAACGATTTCGGCTCAACCGGTCTTTGGGTGCGCATGAATACGCTCTCCAGCCCCTGGGCGCTCGATGATGTGACAAAGCTGGTTGGAGAGGTCGGCAACACTCTCGACGTGATCATGTTGCCAATGGTCGAAGGCCCTTGGGACATTCACTATCTCGACCAGCTCCTGGCGCAGCTTGAAGCAGCCCATGGTGTTACGCGGCCAATCCTCATACACGCCATTCTTGAAACGGCCGAAGGCGTTAAGAATGTGGAGGCCATTGCCGGTGCGAGTCCGCGAATGCATGGGATGAGCCTCGGACCGGCCGATCTGGCGGCCTCACGCGGAATGAAAACAACCCGTGTCGGCGGTGGTCATCCAGCCTATGGCGTATTGGCAGATGCAGAAGACGATGACGCTCCGCGTGAGTTCTACCAGCAGGATCTTTGGCACTACACGATTGCCAAAATGGTGGATGCGTGTGCTTCAGCCGGAATCAAGCCGTTTTACGGACCATTCGGAGATTTTGCCGACGAGGCCGCATGCGAAGCGCAATTCAGGAATGCCTTTTTGCAGGGTTGCCTGGGCGCATGGTCGCTGCATCCCAGCCAGATCGAAATCGCAAAACGGGTGTTCAGCCCTGATCCGGCAGAAGTCGCATTCGCGCGAAAAATATTGGATGCCATGCCCGATGGTACTGGTGCCGTGATGATCGACGGTAAAATGCAGGACGATGCAACCTGGAAGCAGGCAAAAGTTATAGTCGATCTGGCTGAACTGGTAGCGCAAAAAGATCCTGATCGGGGAGCCATCTAGATCCTTCGAAACCGGTCTGCCATGCTCCAGTTGACAGTGATTGGATGGGCGCGGGATAAAGGATCAAACGGGAGGCGGATTTGTATAACGAGAACCTGACCGGCGCCATGTTGAGAGAAGCCAAGTTCCAGATCGGACAAGTTGTGCGCCACCGGGTGTATCCGTTTCGCGGTGTAATCTTCGATGTTGACCCGACCTTCAACAACACCGAGGACTGGTGGCTTTCGATTCCATCCGAGATCAGGCCGAGCAAAGATCAGCCGTTCTACCACTTGTTCGCCGAGAATGAGGAAACGGAATACGTCGCTTACGTATCGGAGCAAAACCTGCTCCCCGATGAGTCAGGCGAACCGCTTCGCCATCCCGACATTTTGGAAGTCTTCGACGGCCCCGAAAACGGGATCTACCGCTTCCGTGGTGAGCAAAAGCACTAGGTGCCTCGGGCCGCCGCAATTCAACTCACTCGCAAATAGCCTGCAAAAATAACTCGCAAGACCTCTATGCTACTGGAGCTTTTTGGGAGCCTGTGCCGGGGCTTTTTGTGCGGGAGTCTGCGCAGGAGCCTGTTGTCCGCTCTGCTTGTTCTTGGCGGCGTCAGCGGCCTTCTTGGCCAATTCGACCTGACGCGCACGGATCAACTCAAACATTTCCTTGCGGGCCTGGGCGTAGACCTTTCTGTCGATCGGCGGTCCGTCCAATGCTCGGGTAAAGCCGGTCAGAGGAACCTGAAATCCGACCCGCTTCTGATTGACGTCGATGGTCTTGATCGTCAATTGGCCACCCTTCTTGAACGTACCGATCATTTCGTCGGTAACAGGCGCTTGGGCAACACAACCCAGTGACGTGCAGTATGAATAGCCAATTTTGAGCGGCTCTTTTTCGTCCACCTGCATGATGAGCCCAGGTCCAAGCAATCGGCCCAAAGGCACCATAAACATCATAATGGTTTGCTTTTGCCCGTCGACCTGACGGATCGCGGCTGAAATAAGCGGCTGGCCTGTTGTTGGATGGAAGCGTTCGTGGTGAGTCAAGCACACATTGAGCTTCTTATCGTCTTTTGCTTTTTGTTCCTGGCACAACTTCACCCATGAACCCTGCTGCGAATCCCCAGCCTTGCCAGCAGCCGCGGGCGGTGTTTTGGGTTTCTGCTGAGCCGGCTGTTGGGCATTTGCCGTCATGCCAAGGGAAAGAGCACCAGCGACCGTAACCACCAGCAAACCGGTCTTTCCTGCCGTGGGGAACAATCGGCGTGGTGCCGGATGAATGATCGCCATCAAACTAACCCTTTCCTTCACTCTTGAACGTGCCGGATCGATTTGGTCCGTCGTTTTCATCGTGTTTCATAAACCGCTTAGTGCGCCTGTATAGATTCAAATGCGGCAATCACGTGACCGTCGGGAATAACTACCCCGCCTTCTCGCACGTCGCACTGCCCATTTCACCATTTTCTGGCGACGGGCCCAGCGCCTGATTTATCATACGCCAAGCCTGTCCGCCCCCTCTGCTCGACCGAGGAATTGCTTTTATTCAGTTCCTCGCCTAAACGGTGGTTTCATGAGGCTGCGCGCACCCATCTATAACTGGGCTTTCACTTGCTTGAAAGCCTTTATCTGCGTGGCAATTGTTCACAGTTTCGCGCATCAGCCGCTGCACGCCGAACCGGCCCACGGCATCGCCATGCATGGCAAGCCGTTGCATGCCGACGGCTTCACACATTTCAGCTACGTCAATCCGGATGCGCTTAAAGGCGGCAAGGTAACCTTTGCCTCACTTGGCACGTTTGACAGCCTCAACCCGCTAATCGTCAAAGGCGTCTCCGCCGCTGGCGTGCGCGAGTATGTGGTCGAGAGCCTTATGGCGCGGGCCTATGATGAACCTTTCTCACTCTACGGATTGTTGGCTGAATCAATAGACACCCCGGAAGACCGGAGCTGGGTCGCGTTCACACTGCGCGAGGAGGCGCGTTTCTCCGATGGCCAGCCGGTTACGGTAGATGATGTGCTGTTCTCATACGAGCTGTTGCGCGACAGGGGCCGGCCCAATCACCGGACTTACTATTCAAAAGTGTCCAAAGCGGAGAAAGCCGGACCTCGCACCGTCAAATTCACATTCGACGCGCAGGGAGACAGGGAGATCCCGTTGATCATGGGACTGATGCCCATTCTCCCACGCCACGGCTTTTCCATTGAGACTTTTGAGTCGACATCGCTTCAACCGCCCCTCGGCAGTGGGCCATATCGTGTCACCGAAGTGAAACCGGGCAGCCACGTCATCTACACCCGCAATCCGGACTATTGGGGCAAAGACCTGGCGATCAACAAGGGTCGATTCAATTTCGATCAGATCAAGTACGAATATTACCGCAACGACGATTCGATGTTTCAGGCCTTCCAGAAAGGCCTGTTCCAGTTGTGGCCGGAATCAGACTCCGGACGCTGGGCGCGCGGATACAACTTTCCCACGTTCAAAGATGGCCTGGTGGTCAAGGAAGAGTTTCCGGTCTCGGTACCATCCGGCATGTCAGCGCTTGTCTTTAACACGCGCCGCACACTCTTCTCAGACATTCGTGTGCGCGAAGCCCTGACCTATATGCTCGATTTCGAGTGGTTGAACAAAAACTACTATTTCGATCTCTATTCGCGCACCCAGAGTTTCTTCGACCGCTCAAAGCTGTCCTCACACGATCGCGCCGCCGACGATCGTGAACGCAAACTGCTCGCCCCATTCAAGGGCGCAGTAAGCCCTGCAATCATGGATGGGACATACAGCCTGCCGACGAGCGACGGGACCGGCCGCAACCGGGCGAACCGGCGTAAAGCCCTGGTACTGCTCAAACAGGCCGGTTATGTGCTCAAGGACGGCAAATTGGTGAACGCCAAAACCGGGGCGCCGTTCGCCTTTGAAATTCTTGCCGTCAGCAGCGGGCAGCAACGGCTGTTTCTCAAATTCATCGACGCTTTGAAGGGCCTTGGTATCGACGCCCATCTGCGGCTGGTCGATTCAGCGCAATATCAGCGCCGCCGTCAGACATTCGATTTCGATATGATACAGGCGTTTTGGTATGCATCCCTTTCCCCAGGTAACGAACAACTGTTCCGATGGAGCGCAAAAAGCGCGGTTGCAGATGGTTCGTTCAACTACGCCGGCGTCAAGAACCCTGCTGCGGATGCGATGATCAACGCTCTGTTAGTCGCCGAAAGCAGCGAAAATTTCGTATCGGCGGTCCGGGCGCTCGACCGGGTATTGTTGTCGGGCCACTATGTGATTCCGTTGTTTCACCAAAAGA
>DEIT01000123.1:8408-10088 GCA_002352635.1 Hyphomicrobiaceae bacterium UBA2767
GGATCAGATTGGGCAAGCGCTGAACAAGCGCTGCGTGCACGCGCACGTCGCGACGGCGGCAGACCTTTGTTCACTGACGCACCGGACCGCGCTGAGCGAGAACTGGGTGCGCCGCGGCAACTGAGCTATGTCGAGGCAGACGCAATCGTGGATAGCCTCGCCAGAGAGTTCCGGGATGCAGGCCTGAGCGCAGGCGACGTGATTGCCATCCAGGCGCCCAACACGATTGAAACGCCGCTGCTCTTGCTTGCCGCATGGAGGGCAAGCCTGGTTCCCTGCCTGTTGCCGCTGCTTTGGCGGCTGGATGAAATCCATCACGCATTTTCCTTGGTCAATCCCCGAGCGGCGGTTGCATGTACGCGCTACGGTGATGATGAACCTGCCCAAACGCTGGGCGAGGCCGCCGCGAAACATATGAGCATGCGGTTTGTCTTTGCGTTTGGTGAGCATGTGCCAGACGGCATTACGCCACTCGACGATGCCTTTGCCACACCGGATGTGGCTGAGCGGCCTGGCGATCCCGATACTGGTTCATCACCCGATCAAGCCGATCAGGCCGCGCTCATCACCTGGGCTGTTTCGGGCCGAGGCCCCTACCCTGTTGTGCGGACCCACTCCGAAATCCTGGCGTTGTCGCGACTCTTCGGCGCCCATCTGAAATTCAGGCGCAGTGATATCGTGCTGAACACGTACCCTTATACAAGCGTATCCGCATTGGCGGGCCAGCTTGTTGCACCTCTGCTGGCGGGCTGCCAGGTAGCGTTGCATTTGCCGTTCGATTTCGATGTGTTTGTTCATCAGCTGGAAGAGCAGTCAATCACCTGCGCCGCAGTCCCGGCACCGGTGATTGCAGCACTCGAAGAGCGGCACAATCTGCGAACCGGCAAGCTCAGCTTGACCCGCATTGGTTGCGTTTGGCCAAGCCCGCACGCGGTCAAACCCGGCGCTGGCTTGTTCGAGACGCCGTTGCCTGTTTTCGACATCTACAATTTCGGTGAACTGGCAGTGATCCTGCGCGAGCGCGCCTCGGGCAGTGATCCATCGCTTCTTCCTTTGGGGAAACTCTTCATTCCAGGTGATGAGGAATCGGACACGCCTGTAGTGGAAACTCGCGTGCGCGGAAGCGTCAAAAGCGAAGACGAGCAGCAAGTACTCAAGGGCACCCTGACCGTGCGTGGTTCCAGCGTGCCTTCAAGCACTGCGATAGATGTGGACGCCCCCGACAATCACGTCTTGCGCCCGGACGCCCATGGCTTTCTCGACACGGGCATTGGCTGTTATGTCGATGAAACCCTCAGCAACCAGTTTCGCTGCAAGAAGAGTGAAGATGTGATTTATCACGGCGGCACGGTTATCGCTGCGTCTGAACTCGACCGCCTTTATGGTGAGTTCTCCGAATTCCTCGACGCCGCCGCCTTTGTGATTGACGATGCTGTCATGGGCGAGCGCATTTTCGCCGCTGTTTTACCGCGCCCGGACCAGGCACCCTCTCTGGAACGCCTCAAGGCCTTCCTCGCCGAACGCCGCGTTGCCCCCCACAAGACACCCGACCAACTCGTGATCGTTAAGACGATCCCTCGTAGCAATGATGGAACAGTCCTGCGGGATCAGATCCTGGCGCAACTCTAAAGCCGCTTACTCCACGACGGATTTCCATATGCACGGCTATCGAGGCGAATT
>DEIT01000123.1:10212-11528 GCA_002352635.1 Hyphomicrobiaceae bacterium UBA2767
CAACCGTGATCCGAACGCCTGTCGTTCATGCTTTATGAAATCTTAAGGCAATCCGGCCAAAACTCCCGGTGAGGTGCGTATTGGCACCAGGCAAGTGGGAAACAATCGTGATGCAAGGCCCCGCGCGTGTTCTGATCGTTGGCGACGACACCAGTAAAGACAAGCAGCTCAACAAGACCCTTACTCAAGCCGGTTTTGAATGTGCAATGGGCGCCATCGCCCAAAGCGCAACAGAGCTTTGTGGGACTCGGCGGCCTGACGTCGTTGTTCTCAACATGCACAGCGCCGACGCTCAGAAAAAACCCGACACATATTTCGCGCTTGCCAAAGCGCTGAAGGCGAGCGCTCTTTCCAGCCGCATGCGAACCATCCTGGTGGGAACGGAAAAGAACCTGGAACTTGAAGAGGCAGCCGCAAACATCGACGATCTTCTGATTGGCGATCTGAATCCGAAGCAAATCTCACACCGCGTGAGATCACTGATCCGGCTCAATACGATGCATGAGGAGCTGGTGCGCCGGCTTAACACGTCCGCAAAATACGGACTTGACGCTCCGCCCCCTGTTACCCAGCCCGATATGGCGGAAAACGCGACGATTATGGTGCTCGGTGATCCGGCCCAGTTCGCCATGATCGAGAATTCGCTGTCAAAGCAGGCAACGCTGGTTGGCGCATTGAGCGATTCCACCGCATTGGATTATCTCGCACGGCGTAGTTTTGACGCCATATTGATCAGCTCACCTGACACTATCGAGCCGCATCTCCCGTTCGTGCAGGAAATCCGGCAACAGTCGCGCCTCTTCAACCTTCCGGTCCTGGCTCTCGTTTCGCCAGACGAGCTCACCGACTGCGACAAGCTCTATGAGGCAGGCGTCACCGATGCACTTTCCCAACCTTGTTCAAGCCAAGAGCTGAGAATCAGGGTGAATCTGCTGGTGCGTGAGTCCCGGTTCCGCGACTCGCTCAAGACGATCTACCAGCAGGCCAAGCACCTCGCCACCAGCGACGCCCTGACAGGGCTTTATAGTCGTGGCTTCCTGCTCGAGCATCTCGCAAGCATGGTGAGCGACGCCAGCCGTACGAGCCAGGGTTTCACCCTTGCAACGCTGTCGATCTCCAACATTGCCGATATCAACGAGGAACTCGGCTATGCAGGCGGCGACCGCATCATCCGACAGGTCGGCGAAGTCACAAGTTTTCTCATTCGTGGCGAAGACCTTGCGGCGCGCTATTCCGGTTCGAAGTTCATCGTTGCACTGCCTGATACGCCTGTCGAAAGGGCAAAAATCGCCATTCAGCGCATCACCGGCGTGGTT
>DEIT01000123.1:11646-12628 GCA_002352635.1 Hyphomicrobiaceae bacterium UBA2767
GCCTGATAACACACTTTCTCTCTGGAACTGCTCCAGTTGCATTGGGCAAGATCTGACCCTGTGCATCGGCGACGTTTTGCGAGGAAGGTTCAATGCGTGAACAAGATGTCCTGACCATCGACGTGGTGTCCGATGTAATGTGCCCATGGTGCTACATCGGCAAACGCCGGCTCGACCGGGCACAGGTAATGGCACCGGAGGTGGAGCCAATTGTGCGTTGGCGGCCGTTTCAGCTTGATGCCACCATTCCGACAGAAGGCATGGACCGCCAAGAGTATCTGGACAAAAAGTTTGGTCGCGAGCAAGCGATCGAAATCTACAAGAAGATTTACGAGGCAGGTGAAACCGAAGGCATCGTATTCGCCTTCGACCGCATCACTAAATCCCCCAACACAATCAATGCTCACCGCCTGATACGATGGGCGGAAACCGGCCGTCAGCAGGATGTGGTAGTCGACCGGCTCTTTGACCTATTCTTCTGTGAAGGGGAAGACATCGGCCAGGACTCCGTCCTGCTCGATGCCGCGCGCGAAGCGGCAATGGATGTGGATCTGATCGAAGACGCGCTGGCAACCGACCGCGATGTCGATGAGGTCAAAAAAGAAATACAGCTTGCCCAGGACCTTGGCGTTCAGGGTGTCCCTACATTCGTGATCAATCGCCAGCATGTCCTTGTTGGCGCGCAACCCGCCGAGATGCTTGCAGAAGCAATAGTACAGATTTCGCAGGAACTGGACTTCGGTTCGGAGATCGAGGAAGCCGGCTAAACTCCTCATTCGTTGGCGAGGTCAGGCGGCCTTGCGGCCCTTTTCTGCAATGTCCGCCAGCTCCCGCAAGAGCGCCCGCGTCCCCTGCAGTCGTTGTTCGGCCCCTTCCCAGCTCCCCTTGACCACCAGCTTGTGATCCGGCTGCAAGCGCATGCGTCCCGTTTGCTGGGTAATAAGCGCGATGAGTCCTTCGGGATTTTCGAAGTGATTGTCCC
>DEIT01000228.1 GCA_002352635.1 Hyphomicrobiaceae bacterium UBA2767
CAACCGAGCCGGAAGAGATTACCGACCGGTTCGAGAAGTTCGCCCAGGAGCAGGTATTGCCGATCCTGATGGAAACTTACAAGGCTGCGGAAATCGTCACGACCCAAACAAGCGATGTCCCCTCGCTCAACGCGCCCGAACGCTCTGATGCCGTGTCGCTTGCTCTCAAGCGCGCGGGACAGAATGAGCGCTTTGCGGTTTCCTACGGCACCGAGGGCGGCTTGTTTGAACGGGCGGGATTCTCTTCGGTAGTCATCGGCCCTGGTGACATTGCCCAGGCACACGCGGCGGATGAGTTCATTGAAGAAGACGAGCTCACAAAGTGCAGCGCCTTCCTCGACCGATTGGCCGAACACGCCGAAGCTGAGTGAGACTGCACGTGAAGATCAGCATTCTCGACGACTATTTTGACACTATCCGAAAGCTCAACTGCTTCAAAAAGTTGAGCGGCCACAACGTTACGATCTGGAATGATCATGTGCAGGACGATGATATCCTGGCTGAGCGTCTCGCCGAAACAGAAACGCTTGTGCTGATCCGAGAGCGTACCAAAATCCAGACGCCGCTGATCGATCGTCTGCCGAAACTTAAGCTGATCAGCCAACGCAGCGTCTTTCCCCATATCGACGTCGACGCCTGCACTCGCCACGGCATCATCTTGTCTTCAAGCCAGCATCCAGGTGCTCCCTCTTACGCGACCGCGGAACTGACCTGGGGCCTGATCCTTGCGGCGATGCGTCAAATTCCCCAACAAATGGCGTCGGTCAAGGCCGGCAACTGGCAGATGGGTGTCGGCAAAACATTGCGTGGGCGCACCCTTGGTATATTCGGATATGGCCGTATCGGACGCGCGGTTGCGGACTATGCGCAAGCCTTCGGCATGAACGTCGTGTTCTGGGCAAGTGAAGCTTCACGCGAACGCGCCCGAAGCGATGGTGCGACTGTCGCGGAAAGCAAGGAAGCATTCTTTTCAGGCTGCGATGTCGTTTCGCTGCATCTGCGTCTTTACGATTCCACACGCGGCATTGTGACGGCAGATGACCTGGCACTGATGAAGCCCGACTCACTGCTGGTCAATACGAGCCGAGCATCGCTTATAGTGAAGGGTGCGCTAGCGACTGCCTTGCGCGCAGGGCGGCCCGGCATGGCCGCTGTTGATGTTTACGAGGAGGAACCTGTCCGCAATACGGAACATCCGCTTTTTGCGCTCGACAATGTCATCTGCACGCCGCACATCGGCTACGTGACAGAGGATGAGTGGGAAATACAGTTCAGCGAAATATTCGACCAGATTCTTGCTTACCAAGCGGGTGCGCCAATCAACGTCATTAATACAGAGCTTCTGGAGAAATAGGCGCACATCACCCGCGATGTCTCGCCTTTCTGCGGCTTCCACCCGTTTCCGCGACCTTCTTTTCTTTTCCGAACCTCTCACACTGGGCGAGCCGCGCTTCTTCATCTCCCATATAGTCGCGGGTCAGTGGAACCGCGGTCTGCTCGTGCGCAAGCTGTATCTGAAACACAACCAGCCCCTGATACCTGAATGAGGCCTCCGAACCGGCGAGATAGAACTCCCACATCCGGCAGAATTTTTCGCCCTTGAGGCGGACGGCTTCATCCCAGTGGGACAGGAAACGCTCCCGCCAGTGCCGCAGCGTTTCAGCATAATGCAGGCGCAGGATTTCGATGTCGCACACGCAGAGACCCGAAGCCTCAATAGCTGGCATGATCTCACTCAGCGCCGGCAGGGAGCCACCAGGAAAGATATATCGCTTTATGAAAGGGTTGGTCGGTGAAGGCCCCGGCGCGCGACCGATCGTATGCAGAAGCGCAATACCATCCTTGTTCAAAAGATCACTCATTCGCCGGAAAAATGTTCGGTAGTGATGGACCCCTACATGCTCGAACATGCCGACCGAGACAATCTTGTCGAACTGCCCCTTGGTCTCACGGTAGTCCTCAAGCTTGAAGGAGATGCGATCGGGGCGAGGCACTTCGCGCGCCCGCTCTCGCGCGATCTTGAGCTGCTCCTTGCTCAGGGTAATGCCGGTAATGTCCCCGCCGGTCACGCGCGCGAAATAAATCCCCAAACCACCCCAGCCACAGCCGATATCAAGCACCTTGTCACCCGGCCGGACCAGAAGTTTGGCGGTGAGATGGCGCTTCTTTGTAATTTGAGCGGTTTCGAGATCAACGTCAGAGTTTACGAAATAAGCACACGAGTACTGTTGGTCGCTGTCAAGGAACATCCGGTAGATTTCGGGTTCGATATCATAATGCGCGGCTGCGTTCCGCCGCGCACGGGAAATTGGGTTGAACTGGTCAATACGGCGCACAAGCCAACGCGACAAAACCAGCATCCATGTCCATTTGGGAAGCGGCACCTCTTCAGCATTGCTGAGGAGAATTGCCATGAACCGGTAAAAGTCACCCTCTTCAACGACCAGCCGGCCATCCATATAGGCCTCGCCAATCGCGAGCCAGGGATCGATAGCTATTTTGATTTCTGTCCAGCGGTCAGTTACGCGAACCGCACTACGCCGTCCGGTTCCATCACCAAACCGGTGAACACCGCCGCGCGCATCGGTTATCCGCAAGTCACCTTTTCTAATGACAACCCTGAACGCGTATCTGAATGGGCCAAACATCGTGACTGCACCAAAAAGAAGCCACAAGACACCACGCCGTCCAAGACTATAGTCTAACACCAGAATGTGGCATTTGATCTAGTTCAAACAAGAATTGCATCACCAGCAAACACTCCAGTGGTCGCATTCTGACCCTCGATGACATGATAGGCATGCCCGAGCGCGGTGTTTTCTGTGGTGAATTAGACGGTTAGTCTGATTTATCTCGCGTTTCCGCGAAGTCGCTCGGATCGAAGTCGTAACGAGAATTACAAAATTGGCAGGTGACGCGGATTCGTCCATCTTCAGCCATATCCTGCAACTCCCCGGTTGCGAAACTACTCAGCATGGACTTAACCCTGTCGGGGGAACATCCGCACTTAAACATGAGCGGGCGCATCTGGAATGCGCGGGCCTGCTCTTCATGGAATAACCGGTAGACAAGGCGGTCCGGCGGCAAAAGCGGATCGACCAGTTCCTGATCCTGAACCGTGCCAGCAAGAATACGCGCGCGGTTCCAGCCATCTTCGTCCGAAACCTTTTCTGGTGCGTCATGCCCGCCTTCCCGGGTCAGGTGCTGAACCATGAGTCCGCCAGCGCGCCAACGCCATTGGTCCTGATCCACACCGTCCTTGGACGCGCCCGCGCTGTAGTGCCGAGCCACGGCGACCTGAATGAATGTCGGCAATTGCTCTGACTGGCGGAAATAGGTGTCGGCCGCCTCATTCAGATTGCCACCCTCAAGCGCGACCACACCCTGGTAGTTGTCCATATCGGGTCCGCGGTCGATCGTCATGGCGAGATGCCCTTGACCAAGCAGATCGCCAGGTTCGAATTCTTCCTTCGTGTCCAGGGCGGCAACGGCTTCAGCATCGAAACCAGCATAGCCACGCAGCGCCCCGGTGGATTTGTAGTCGACCACGAGCAGATTCACCGGACCGTCGGTCTTCGTCTGAAATGTAAACTTGCCGTCGAACTTGAGCGATGCACCCAGAAGTGCTGTCAGCGCGACCGCCTCACCAAGCAGCTTGCAGACAGACTCAGGGTAGTTGTGCCCACGCAAGATAGCATCAACTGCCGGACCAAGCCGGACCAGACGGCCGCTTATGTCCGCTAGGTCCGCCTGAAATGGCAGAACAATGTCGTCTGCCAGTGTGGCGTCAACTGGCGAACCTGTCTGTGCTACTTCCATTCACTTCAATCCAAGGCACCAGGCAAGAATGGCTTTTTGAGCGTGGAGCCGGTTTTCTGCTTCGTCGAATACCACAGACTGGGGACCATCAATAACGTCCGCCGTCACTTCATCGCCGCGATGAGCCGGAAGGCAATGCATGAAGATCGCATCCTTCTCCGCACATTTCATGAGCTTTTGATCGACCTGATATGGTGCAAGAAGTTTCCTGCGCTCCGCAGCGTTCTTATCGCCCATCGACACCCAGACGTCGGTCATCACAAGATCACCGCCAGCAGCCGCCTCTCCAGGATCCTGAGTTACGAGTGTCTCTCCACCTTCCTTCTTGACCCACGCAAGCACGGCAGGGTCAGGCGACAGCTCCTTCGGGCAGGCGATACGCAACGAAAAACCGAACCGTACAGCGGCATGCATCCATGAAGTGACCATATTATTGCCGTCACCGACCCACACCACATTGCGTCCCGCGATAGAGCCCCTGTGCTCTTCATAGGTCAGAATGTCAGCCATCACCTGGCAGGGATGTGAATAATCCGTCAAACCATTGATCACGGGCACGCTGGCATATTCCGCCAGTTCCGTAATTTTTGAATGGGCATCCGTGCGCAGCATGATCGCATCGATATAACGCGACAGAACACGCGCCGTATCAGCGATGGTCTCGCCTCGTCCCAGTTGCGTCTCGCCGCTGTTGAGCACGATCGTCTGTCCGCCGAGTTGCCGCATGGCCACGTCAAACGAGACCCGTGTGCGTGTCGATGGCTTGTCAAACATCAAGGCAAGCACGGAAGTCGACGGCAGCATCGTCGACTGAGCACCTGGAGTTTCATTCTTCAGCGCCCGTGCGCTTGCAATGAGGCTTTTGAGTGTCTGCGTGTCTAGCGCATCGATATCCAGAAAATGCCGGACTGCCATCACCGTCATACCCCGGTTTGTTCTTTTGCTGACGAAGATACCCGGCCGCACGCAGTCTCAAGCCGCTCGCACGCCAGATCGACATGCTCCGGTTCCACTGTCAGAGGAGGCAGCATGCGCACCACGTTGTCTCCTGCCGGAACAGTGAGAAGTCGCTCTTCGAACAGCGCATCAATCAGTTTCTGGCTCGGCACCTTGCATCTAAGTCCGAGCATCAGCCCTTCACCGCGGATAGTTTCGATCACGGTCGGGTAGGTATCGCATATGCCCGCAAGCTTCTGCTTCAACTTGGTGCCCATATCGCTGACATGGTCAAGAAAGCCTGGAGCGAGCACAACATCGAGCACCGCGTTACCGACGGCCATGGCAAGGGGATTGCCGCCGAAAGTCGAACCGTGTGTTCCCGCGGTCAATCCGACGGCCGCTTCCTTGGTGGCAAGGCATGCCCCAACGGGAAAACCGCCGCCGATCCCTTTAGCAACACCCATAATGTCCGGCGTCACACCGGACCACTCATGGGCAAACAGTTTGCCCGTACGTCCAATGCCCGTCTGCACCTCATCGAATATGAGCAAAATGCCATGCTCATCTGCGAGGGTCCGCAAATCGCGGATAAATTTCCACGGTACGGTCAGGATACCGCCCTCACCGAGCAGCGGTTCGATGGCAATAGCCGCGGTCTCGTCAGTGATGGCCGCACGAACCGCATCGAGATCATTCAGAGGCACCTGATCGAACCCATCCACGGCGGGGCCAAACCCCTCCAGATGCTTCGATTGTCCTCCTGCTGCGATGGTCGCAAGTGTGCGTCCATGGAAGGCGCCTTCGAATGTGATGATCCGGTAGCGCTCACCATTGCCATTCG
This sequence comes from Hyphomicrobiaceae bacterium UBA2767, assembly GCA_002352635.1. GTDB lineage: Bacteria > Pseudomonadota > Alphaproteobacteria > Rhizobiales > Methyloligellaceae > UBA2767. The sequence continues at coordinate 5,600 of DEIT01000228.1, forward strand.
TCGCATGATATTTACGCGCCATCTTGATCGCGCATTCCATTGCCTCAGCTCCAGAATTTGCAAAGAAGACCTGATCGGCAAAGGTCACGTCCGCAAGCCGGTCAGCAAGCCGCTCCTGACCCGGAATATGATAGAGATTGGAGGTGTGCCAGAGCTTACCAGCCTGTTCGGTCAAGGCAGCAACAAGTGCTGGATGGCAATGCCCAAGTGACACAACAGCCACACCTGCACCGAAATCGAGATATTTTTCGCCTTCCGCAGTCTCCAGATACGCGCCTTCACCTCTTACAAAGGCCAGATCGGCGCGTGCGTATGTCGGTATAACAGCGCTCATGACAATTCACTCAAGTGTTATGTGGAACCAAAAAAGCCGCCAGACAGGCGGCGGCGTCGTGTCTTGGGAATTCTAAGGCAACACCGCGCGCTGTCAATTCGGCCACTGCAATCGAATTTTATGCAGATTTCGTCCACGGCCTCTTCTTTTCTGGGGAAAGTCGTGGCAGAATCCAACTAATCGGTGGAAAAGCCGGACCTGGAACAGGCGGGCGCTTGCCGGACTTTTTCCCGATGGTGTAACTTTACGTTTCGCCAGCCACGCGATTTGAAAGTCTGCTCACCGGCTGGCAGTGACCTCACGTAAGAGTTGGCGTTAATACCGTGCCGCATTTCTGTGGCAACGGAAGGAGTCTGAGTCCGAAAACAAGCAATTATAATGAAGGAGGCATGGCCCCATGGCGTGGACTGACGATCGCGTCGAACTACTAAAAAATCTTTGGGCAGAGGGACTTAGCGCCAGCCAGATCGCCAACCGGCTCGGCGGCGTCACGCGCAATGCGGTTATTGGCAAGGTGCATCGGCTTGGGCTTTCGGGCCGCACGACTACATCACGTGCAAAAGCCCCGCGCACCCGCCGCAGACCGGTCCATACCCAAAACAGGCCTGCTCGACCACAGCTGCGCAGTCATGGCAACTTGGCGCTCAAGCCGTCTTACGACACTGATGCGGAAGAGGAACTTGAACTGGTTCCGGCACAAATTCAGGAGCTTGTCATACCGCTCAATGAGCGCGCCAGCATTCTCACGCTCGACGAAACGAGATGCCGCTGGCCGATCGGCGATCCGGGAGATGAGGAGTTTCATTTCTGTGGGCGCAGTTCCGATGTCGGTGCACCGTATTGCGAATTTCATTCGCAAATCGCCTACCAGCCTGCCCAATCTCGTCGGAAGGCAGCGCGCGCCTAGCGCGTTACCTTTAGACGCGCTGAGGCGTCAAGAGACAAAAATTGGCGCATCCGGTTTTCACCGGGGGCGCCAATTCTTTTTGTCCACGAGCGAAGGCCGTTCTGTTCAAAGATAAGTCCCCCGGCCTAGGATGGGCGTGTATGGCAGGAGCGGAACCCCATGAACAAGGAAACCGGCGCTGCGAACGCAGAAATTGATTTCGACGCGTTCAATCTGGAAAATCCCGTACTTCCCGAAGCAATCGCTGCGCAGGCGTTTGCGAGCGGTGGATATCCCTACACAGAACGCATGCCGCGCAAGACCTACGAACGCGACCTAGCTCTGCTGCAGATTGAACTGCTCAAACTGCAGCGTTGGGCCCTGGATACAGGCGAACGGATTGTCATCTTGTTCGAAGGTCGCGACGCGGCAGGTAAAGGTGGAACCATCAAGCGCTTCATGGAGCATCTCAATCCGCGCCACGCGCATGTTGTGGCTCTGACCAAGCCCACAGAGGCCGAACGTGGTCAATGGTATTTTCAGCGCTATGCCGCGCAATTGCCGACCGCAGGCGACATGGCCCTGTTCGATCGTTCCTGGTACAACCGCGCAGGCGTTGAGCCGGTTATGGGTTTTTGCAAGCCGGAACAGACGAAAAAGTTTCTGAAAGAAGCGCCCGAATTCGAGTCGGCTCTTGTCCGCGACGGTGTGAAGCTCTTCAAACTATGGTTGACCGTAGGCCGCGCCATGCAATTGAAGCGATTCCATGAACGCCAACACGATCCGTTGAAATCGTGGAAGCTGTCACCGATTGATCTGAAGTCCATACCGAAATGGGATGACTACACGGCCGCACGGGACGCCATGTTCGAAAACACACATACCGATGTTGCGCCATGGACAGTCATCCGCTCCAATGACAAGCGCCGGGCCCGCCTCGGTGCGATCCGGCACGTTCTTTCTGCCCTTGACTATGCGGAGAAAGATGCAAGTCTCATTGTGAAACCTGATCCAAAGATTGTCGGTTGTGACAACGACTTTTTTGTAAACGCGTAACACCAACGCCCGCCCCTGGTTATGATGTCAAAATCCGTCTACCCGACCATCAACGCCGAGCGCCTGTGGCAACGCCATGTGGATATGGCAAAGCTTGGCGCAACCAATGGCGGAGGTGTCCATCGGCTGGCGCTGACGGCTGAAGATATCCAGGCGCATGTGCTGTTGGCGCAGTGGGCGCAGGCACAAGGCTTCTCCATAGCCCTCGACCCGATGGGAAATATGTTCATTCGACGAGAGGGGACAGACCCATCTCTCCCCGCCGTCTCGAGTGGCTCGCACACCGATACCCAGCCCAATGGCGGCCGTTTCGATGGCATAACCGGTGTGCTGACCGCCTTCGAG
>DEIT01000061.1 GCA_002352635.1 Hyphomicrobiaceae bacterium UBA2767
TCAGGCGTGCCGCTTTAGCCGTTGAGTATGTGTTTGAGCGGCTTCGGCCCGTTCCATTTCGCCGCCTGGCGTGGCGACGCGGAGGGGGCTTCCGCCAACGATTCAGGCAACGCCGTGCGCGCCTGTGGGTCACCCGCTTGCAGAAGCTCCCGGAAATGGGCGCCCTGCGCATAGGCGAATTTGGCCGGAAAGGGATGGTTGGCAAGCTGAACGGCAAGTGCCGGATGTGCTTCCGCCACCTCCATGAAGATGGACTCGACTTCGTCATAGTCCGCATGGGTCTGACGCATCATTTCCTGCGACATGTCGCACCGCAGGCGGAATGCCGTTTCGGTATTCTCCTGGCGGTCGAATTGCGCAGCCCCTTCCGGATCCTCGAAAGGATCCGGGCGGGCCGCGATCGCAGCTTGCTGTTCCATGGAGTCCAGCCGGTTGGCCAGCTCCTGGCGCTTTCGGCGCTCGTCCTGGAGGGCTGCCAGTGGAACGGTGGGTTCATGGGCCCGCTCCCCGTCCGACGTTTCAGATGCCGGCGGCGCATCATTCAAGTCAACGCCCGTAGACATGCCCCTGTGACCGTCACCGCCAGGCATAGCGCCTTCTGCTTGCCGTGCGTGTTGCGCGGCCTCATGCGGTCCGTTGGCCAGAGGGTCCTGCGCGCCCGATGGGTCGCCAGAAGTGTCCGAAGTCAAAACGTTATCCAGGGTTTCGGGTCTGAAGTCCCTTTGTTCCTGTTCCATGCAACTCTCCTTGTTTCGCCCATATCGTCGGCGTCACGTCATCGCCCGTTGGCCGGCGTCGCCACACAAAAAACCCCGCACCGGACGTGTTCCGATGCGGGGGAGTGAAAAGTGGGGTGGTGTAATTAGGTAAGTTAGAATATTTCCTCAGTTCCAAGCCCCCGGCCACCAAACCGTCACGCGCGTCTGGCATCCCGTTCAAGGAATACTCGAGACAAAGGAGGCGGCACTCGTGATCGCGGCAATCGTTCCCCAGTTCTTTTCATCCAACCTTGAAGCGACGCTGCGCGATTATCGAGAAAATCTCGGCTTCGAGACGCAGTTCGAATATGGCGAGCCGACTTTCTATGCCGGTGCCATTCGCGACGGGTTATCGATCTTCTTCCGCCACCTCGATCTGCTGCCGTCCGTGGCCGACAACAAGTATGAGGTGGAACTGCTCGACGCCTATATCCGCGTGGACGATGTCCGTGCCTTGCACGGCGAATATCGCAACCGCAGCGTTGAATTCTTCCGCGACCTCGCCGACCGGCCCTGGGGCTACACCGAGTTCGTCGTCAAGGACGCCGACGGCCGGTTGCTGTGTTTCGGCCAGGACACCGAGCTTGCCGCGCCCGACGCCGGGTGACGAAAATTTAATGCGCGCCTGAGGTCAAACGAACGGCCTTCCCGCTTATACTGGGTCTCATCACGCCGCATCCTTGGGAGGCCAGTTGAATGTTTCGAATACTCACCCGCCACATAATTGTGGTCCACATGGTCGCGCTGTTTGCAGCAGCGGGCTTCGCGCTGTCCGCCGCCGCGCAGGATATCTCGGGCGGCAAGTGGATCGACCTGACCCACGCCTTCAATGAGAATTCCGTTTACTGGCCGACGGCTGACACCTTCAAGAAGACGCCCGTCTTTCACGGCCACACCGAAGGCGGCTGGTTCTACTCCGCCAACAACTTTTCTGCCGCCGAACATGGCGGCACCCATATGGACGCGCCCATCCACTTTGCTGAAGGCACCTATACCGCTGACAAGGTCCCGCTCAACCAGTTCATCGGACCGGGTTTCGTGATCGATGTCTCCGCACAAGCTGCGAAGAATGTGGATTATCTGGTGACCGCTGCCGACATCGAGGCCTTCGAGGCCAAACACGGTACCATTCCCAAGGGTGCCATCGTTCTGCTGAACACGGGGCGCGCCAAGCTCTACTCCGACCGCAAGGCCTATATGGGAACCGATGAGCGCGGGGCCGATGCCGTCGCCAAGCTGCATTTCCCAGGCCTCGGTGCCGATGGTGCCGCGCTTCTGGTCAAGCGCGGTATCGCGTCCGTCGGTATCGACACGCCGTCCATCGACTATGGCCAGTCAAAGAACTTCGCCGCCCATGTCGAGCTGATGAAGAACAATATCCCGGCCTTTGAAAACGTCGCGGATATGAGCGCCCTGCCGCCCACCGGCACGACGATCATCGCCCTGCCCATGAAGATCGAGGGCGGATCGGGCGGTCCCTTGCGCATCGTGGCGCATGTGCCGAAGGGGTGACGCGTCCTGCAGCCGCAGTTAGGCTGCGCCCATGACGAACAATCGGCTCCTTGCCTTTGGCATCGTGGGAACGGTCATAGCCGCACTTTGCTGCTTTACGCCCATACTGGTCGTCTTGTTCGCCGCGTTGGGCCTGTCCGCCCTGATTGGCGTACTTGACTATGTCCTGTTGCCAACATTGCTGATCTTCGTCGCAATCACGGTGTATGCACTATGGAAACGTCAGAGAACCAGATCGAGCTGACCTCGACCATCACATGCCCCGAGTGCGGACATGTGCAAACCGAGACCATGCCGACGAATGCCTGCCAGTGGTTTTATGACTGCAAGGGTTGCGGTGCCGTCCTCAAGCCCAAAAAAGGCGACTGCTGCGTCTATTGTTCCTATGGCACGGTGCCCTGCCCGCCAATTCAGCAAGGCGGCGCCTGCTGCGGCTGACTTCCCTGCCCCATACTCAGGTGCAAAATCTCGTTGAACTCCGTGAATCATGATAAGGGGAAGCCTCATTCTCCGGGTGCGGCGGCCCTTTTTGACAGAAGGAAAAGGATCAGATGAAGACAGTCCTCATGGTGATCATCTGCCTGGCCGCAGGCGCGGTTGGCGGGTTCATGTTTGCGCAAAACGAGACCGGCCGGGTGAAGCTGGAACTCTCAAGCCTGCAGGCGCAGATGACCGAGAAGATTTCGGGCCTCGAAAAGCAGGTGGCTGAAGCCGCAAAAGCCGCCGAAGCCAAGATGGCTGAAGGCGTAAAGGCCGCCAATGCCAAGTTGGGCGAAAAAGTCTCCGAGCTTGAAGCAGCGCTCGCCAAATCCAAGAAGGCCGCTGAAGGTGCGATGTCGGAGCTCACCACCTCCAAGAACGACGTTGGCGAAAAGTCAAAAATGATCGACGAGCTGAAGGCGAAGATAAATCAGCTGGAATCTGCGGCAAGGGGAACACCGCCGCCGCCAGGCCAGCCAAAACCGCCGCAATAATCTCCGGACTGCAATCGGTTTCAGATCGCCCTCAATTTTTCTGAAGAAGAGGTCTGGCCGGCGAGCCTTGCCTCGTGCATCTCGCGGGAACACGCCTTTGTGCGTCCTCATGTCCACTCTTGTGATTGTAGAATGGAATGCGACAGTCAATCCATGGTATGGGGAAAGCCCTCTCCAAGCTGGTCTGTATGGGAGTAAAAAAATGGAACAGAACAAGTCATCATGGATTATCGGCGGCGTTTCTCTGGCCGTTGG
>DEIT01000080.1:0-21770 GCA_002352635.1 Hyphomicrobiaceae bacterium UBA2767
GGCAGGCGCGACATAAAACCCGGACCGAAGCGTCGGAGGCTGCGCAAATGAAGCTGGATGTCATTTTCCGAGTTGCCGCGAAGATCTTCATTCCCTTCATGCTCGTATTCGCGCTCTACGTGCAGTTTCACGGAGACTTCGGGCCTGGCGGTGGCTTCCAGGCTGGTGTGGTCGCCGCTGCAACGGTCATCTTCTATTCAATCATCTTCGGACTCGAGGCGGCACAGAGGATATTCCCGCCACGCATTATTGAGCTCATGGTCCCGACCGGTGTTGGTATCTTTGCCGGCGTCGGCATTGTCGGTCTGCTGTTGGGTGAGAACTATCTGAACTATTCGCCGCTCGCGCATGATTCCAGACACGGGCAGGAATATGGGATCATTCTGGTTGAAATTGGGGTGCTCGTCACTGTGGCGGGAACAATGGTGGCGATTTTTTACTCATTCATCGGCAGGGGGCGCTGATGGAGCTGCTCCACACAATTGTCTCGCACTACAATCACTGGATCATCATTTTTCTGATGGTGTCCGGCCTCTATATCGTGGTCGCGCGCGGCAATATGGTCAAAAAGCTTGTAGGTCTGGGCCTGTTTCAGACCTCGGTGTATCTGCTTTATCTCTCGCCAGGAAAAATACTCGGTGGTACGCCACCTATTCTCTCTCCTGATTTTACCGTCTACTCGAACCCGCTCCCTCACGTTTTGATTCTCACGGCCATCGTTGTCGGCGTGGCCACCCTTGCACTCGGCCTCGCACTCGTTGTGCGCATCAATGAGGCGTTCGGGTCGATTGAAGAGGATGAAATCTTCGGCGGGGATGAAGACGAATGATCTCCGAGCATCTGCCAGCCCTGCAAGTTGTTGTTCCGCTGCTGGGCGCAGTCGTCTGCGCCTTTTTCACGCGCGGTGACAGGGCATGGTTCGTCGCGCTGGTTGTCAGCCTTGCAATGCCGTTCATTGCATTCGGATTGCTTCTCAAAGTTCTGCACGGAGGGCCCATCTCCTATGCGCTTGGTGGGTGGGCGCCGCCATTCGGCATTGAATACCGGGTCGATATCCTCAACGCCTATGTGCTGGTGCTTGTGTCGGTTATCGGCGCAGTCATCATGCCCTATGCAAAACGCAGCGTTGAGCATGAAATCGAGGCTGACAAGCAAGCCTGGTTCTACACGATTTATCTGTTGTGCCTTTGTGGTCTTCTCGGGATCGCGATCACGGGCGATGCATTCAACGCATTCGTCTTCATGGAAGTTTCGTCGCTTGCCACATACGCGCTCATCGCAATGGGCCGTGACCGGCGCGCACTGCTGGCCGCATATCAATATCTGATCATGGGAACCATCGGCGCGACATTCTATGTGATCGGCGTCGGTTTGCTCTACTCCATGACGGGGACACTCAATCTTGCCGATATGGCGAACCGGATTGCGGGTATAGAAAATTCTCGCGCCGTTCTCGCGGCGTTGGCGTTCCTGACTGTTGGTATCAGTCTGAAGCTGGCGCTATTCCCGCTTCACGTCTGGTTGCCGAATGCGTACGCATACGCCCCGTCCATGGCGACTGTTTTCTTGTCAGCCACGGCGACCAAAGTCGCGGTCTATCTGCTGTTGCGGTACTTCTTTACCGTATTCGGCGTCACTGTGATTTACGCCGACCTGCCCATATCCGAGATCTTCCTGCTTCTCTCTCTGGCGGCGATGTTTGGCGCGTCCATTGTCGCGGTCTTCCAGCAAAACGTGAAACGGATGCTTGCTTATTCATCTGTTGCGCAGATCGGCTACATAACGCTCGGTATTGCTATCGCCAACAAGACGGGGCTCACAGGCGGGATCGTTCATCTCTTCAACCACGCGCTGATGAAAGCCGCTCTCTTCATGGCGATCGGCGCCATCTTTTACCGGATTGGATCCGTTAAGATCGATGACCTGGCCGGGATTGGCAAACGCATGCCGATGACGGCGGGCGCATTTGTCGTGGCCGGCCTCAGCCTCATCGGCGTGCCGGGAACGGTTGGGTTCATTTCAAAATGGTATCTTGGTCTGGGTGCATTCCAGCAGGGATGGTGGTGGCTGGTCATGCTGATCGTGCTGAGTTCCGTGATCTCGATAATCTATGTCGGGCGGGTCGTAGAGGTTATCTGGTTTCGTGACGTGGCACCGGCTTCCAGACGGGCAAAGGATCCGCCGCTCAGCATGCTCTTGCCAATGCTGCTGTTGACTGCGGCAACTATCTATTTCGGATTTGACACAGTGCTCACTGCGGGCATCGCGGAATTGGCAGCCGAATGGCTCTTGGCGGGGGTACGATGACGGGTGAGGCATTGATCATAATCGCGCTGCTTGTCCCCACAATCGGGGCGGGGCTGATATGGCTGACGGCGTGGAACCCGAATGTGCGCGAAGCCACGACACTCGTCACGGCAGGAACGTTGTTTGCAATCGTGGTCGCAATACTGGGCCGCGTGCTGAATGGTGAGGATCTCGCAACGGGTACCTGGCCCATTGCACCGGGGCTGGAGTTGGGATTCCGCGTTGAGCCGCTCGGGATGCTGTTTGCTTGCGTAGCCTCGGGGCTCTGGATCGTCAATTCAATCTATTCGATCGGCTATATGCGCGGCAACAAGGAGCCTCGCCAGACGCAATTTTACATGTGCTTTGCCATAGCGCTTGCCAGCACAATCGGCATTGCCTTCGCGGCAAATCTATTCACCCTTTTCCTCTTCTACGAGGTGCTGACGCTTTCCACCTATCCGCTCGTAACCCACAAGGGCGACGAAAACGCGAAAGCCGGTGGACGGGTCTATCTTCTCGTCCTTCTCGGCACATCCACTGTCCTGTTGCTCCCAGCCATCATAGCGACTGCATTGATCGCCGGTACGCTCGACTTCATGCCGGGGGGGATTCTCACAGGCAAGGCAGACAAAGCCACCTTAATGATCCTGCTGGCAATGTTCATGTTCGGGATTGGCAAGGCGGCGCTCATGCCGTTTCATCGTTGGTTGCCGGCGGCCATGGTCGCGCCCACGCCGGTTAGCGCATTGCTGCATGCTGTGGCAGTGGTCAAGGCCGGCGTGTTCACGGTCACGAAGGTCGTGCTTTACATTTTTGGTATCGAGTTGCTTGCGAGCACCGGTGCCAATGAATGGCTGATCTGGGTGGCAGCGGCATCCTTATTGCTTGGTTCGCTTGTGGCGATGACCAAGGACAACCTCAAGGCGCGGCTTGCCTATTCAACGGTAAGCCAGCTTGCCTATGTGGTGCTTGGGGCGGCGCTGGCGACAAGCTGGGGTGTTATCGGCGGGGCGATGCATATCGCCATGCATGCGTTTGGCAAGATCACACTCTTTTTCTGTGCAGGTGCAATTTACACCGCCGCGCACAAGACCGAAGTCAGCGAGCTCTCTGGGCTCGGGCGGACAATGCCATTCACATTTGCCGCGTTTCTGATCGGGGCGTTGTCCATCATCGGACTGCCGCCATTCGGCGGGCTTTGGAGCAAGTGGTATCTGGCGCTTGGTGCATTGCAGGCGGGGCAGATTGTCATTGTGGCAGTGCTGATGATCTCGTCATTGCTGAACATTGCCTATCTGCTGCCCATCCCGATCAAGGCATTCTTCGGGCAAGCGAGTGGACGCAAGTCGTCCGGCATCAAGGAGGCACCGCTGCCTTGTCTGATCGCCATCGGGCTGACATCGCTCGGGTGCCTCATCCTCTTCTTCTTTCCCGATGGAATTCTTAATCTGCTTTCTCGCATTCAGGTGCAATAGGACGTGATCCATGGCTGAAAAAGGCAAGCCTCATATTTTCGATGACCGGCGAAACGTGAAGCGGGCGATCTATGCGCTCTATGTGGCATGCGGGCTGTCGCTCATTGCAGATTTTTTCACCCACCGGCATGTCGACCATCCCTGGGAGGCGTTGTGGGGATTCTATTGCCTCTATGGCTTTGTTGCTTGCGTCATCCTCGTCCTGGTCGCCAAGGAAATGCGCAAAGTGCTGATGCGCGGGGAAGATTATTACGATGATTAGCACCGCGCCCTTCCTGATATTTTTCGCTGGCGCTCTGCTTGCGGGCGTCACGCGCGGCCTTGCCCGTTCTGTATTGATGGTGGCCCTGCCGATCGTCGGCGCGTTCAATCTCTACGCGATGGGTGAGGGGGTCCATCTACAGTTGCCCATTCTGGATTATGAGCTGACAATCGTGAGGGCGGACCGGTTGTCCATGTTGTTTGGATACCTGTTTCATCTCGCGGCATTTCTTGGAATCATTTTCTCGCTGCACCTGAAAGACACGCTCCAGCATGTATCCGGGTTGATCTACGCCGGGAGTGCACTCGGCGCGGTGTTCGCCGGTGACCTGATTACGCTTTTTGTATTCTGGGAGCTGATGGCGGTTTCGTCAGTATTTCTAATTCTGGCCCGTGGGACCGAGCGCTCCTACGGCGCATCAATGCGCTATCTGCTGGTGCAGGTTCTGTCCGGTGTAATCCTGCTGTCAGGCGTGCTCGTACATGCGTATCAATCAGGCGGTATCGCGTTTAATGCCATCGGTTTGAATGGGCTTGCAGGCTGGCTCATTTTCCTGGCTTTCGGCATCAAGTGTTGCTTCCCGTTCCTGCACAACTGGCTGACGGATGCCTATCCAGAGGCAACGCCAACCGGCACAGTCTTCCTGAGCGCATTTACGACCAAGGTCGCCGTTTACGCGCTTGCCCGCGGATACGCCGGTACCGAACTGTTGGTTTACATTGGCGCCACTATGGCCATGTTCCCGATCTTCTTTGCCGTAATCGAGAATGATCTGCGCCGGGTGCTGGCATACAGCCTGATCAACCAGGTTGGATTTATGGTTTGCGGCATCGGTATTGGAACTGCGCTGGCCGTAAACGGCGCCATCGCGCACGCATTCAACGACGTGGTCTTCAAGGGACTGCTGTTCATGACTATGGGCGCAGTACTGATGCGCACCGGAAAGATCAATGGATCTGAACTCGGCGGGCTTTACAAGTCCATGCCATTCACGGCCGGGTTCTGCATCGTTGGTGCGGCGTCCATTTCCGCCTTTCCACTGTTTTCAGGGTTTGTTTCTAAATCCATGGTCATGGTCGCCGCTCTGGAAGAAGGCCATCCACTGGTGTGGCTGGCACTTTTGTTTGCATCGGCCGGCGTATTCCATCATGCGGGGATCAAGATCCCCTTCTTTGCATTCTTCTCGCACGACTCGGGGATTCGCGTGAAGGAAGCGCCGAGGAACATGCTTATCGCCATGGGGTTGGCGGCGGCCATCTGTATTTTCAATGGCTCGTATCCCTGGGCGCTCTACTCGATGTTGCCGTATCCGGTCGACTATGCACCATACACATGGGCGCATATCCTTACCCAATGCCAGCTGCTGTTTTTCTCGGCCCTTGCTTTCTGCTGGTTGAAACTAACGGGTCTTTATCCACCTGAATTGTCTGGCATCAACATTGACGCTGAGTGGAGTTATCGCAAGGCACTACCGGCCATCGCCAGATGGATTGTGTCCGTCGGCGGGGCAATACGCCTGAATGCGTTGACGCGAATGCAGCGTCGGCTGGAGCGGTTTCTGGGGCAGATCTATCGACACCATGGCCCGGAAGGCACGCTGGCCCGAACGTGGCCGACCGGAAGTATGGCCTTTTGGACAACGCTGCTGTTGTGCGCTTACTTGCTTGTCTACTTTTTCTAACGAAATTCTGTGATTGGACGGTCGGCAAACGGTGACATCGCTGGTTGTAAAGAAAATAAGCCAGATTGCTGAGCAAACCGCAGACAACCCTGTTTTTGATTTCAGATCAATTTGTTTTGACCAAGTATAGTTCTCGCAATTCGGATACATTGTGAGTTCTCACTGGCATCAAAATTCAAAAAATGGGATGTCACGTCAAATTTTTTAAAAAAAATATTCGTTATTGGGTCGGCAAAAGCTTGCAATCAGGAGGTTGGTGCGAATTCTGCCCTATAAAACAATATATTGAGAGAAGTGAAGGTGAACGATGAAGTCATTTACTAAGTCATAAGGAATGCTTGAAATTCTCAAAACACTCGTCTAAATTCGTATCAAATCAACGCTTGCAAAATGCCCAGAAAATTTTGTAAATCAGACAACCTTAGTTAAGACAACTGGTGTTCTTGGAAAATATTTTAAGCACCAGCCTAAGTTTCGCCAAAGTGTGGACAAGTTTTTCTCATTCAGTAGTACGAAATTCGTTAGATCGCTGAAGTGACATTCAGATTGGGAGATGGCTCAAATGGAAGACAAGAATATCACTGAGGGATTAGTGGAGCTTACAGCAGATATCGTATCGGCATACGTAAGTAACAACGCGGTGGTTTCGAACGACCTGCCTTCCCTAATCAATGATACCTATGATGCATTAAGCAAAGCTGCCGCCAAAGCAGCCCAGCCAATCGTAGAAGAACTCAATCCTGCAGTTCCAGTGAAGAAATCGGTGATGCCGGACTACATCATCTGTTTGGAAGATGGGAAAAAGTTTAAATCTCTGAAACGTCATCTGCGGACCCACTACGATCTCACACCGGAAGAATACCGGGAGAAGTGGAGCCTGCCGCATGATTACCCGATGGTCGCGCCCAATTACGCAGCAGCGCGTTCGGCGCTGGCCAAGAAGATGGGTTTAGGGCAGCGCAGAAAAGCCTAGCGCCTTGGCTCTCCGGTGATAAGCCGGAGAAGACAGGTCAAAGTTGCAACGAGGGTCCTTTGGGCCCTCGTTTTCTTTTGGAGTAAGCAATCTAGAGAAGCGGCGAGAATCATTAAAAAAAACCTCGCTGTGCACTTGCGCGGGAGTCACCGGATCGACCATAGTCAAACCGATGCGGCTGATTCGCATATGCGGGATTCCCGGATTGCGAATCTGAAATTGATGAGGGGGCCATGACGTCCGAGTTTGCTTTTCGGGCGCAACTTGTGACTCGTGAACAGCGCCAGATCTACGATTACTGGAGATCTTGCGCTGCGCACAGGCATATGCCTGCGCGGAGCGATCTCGACCCATTCGAAATGCGCCAGTATCTGCCGGATATCTGTCTCATCGACATTCTCGGAGGATTGCCGGATGCTGTGGTTCGGCTTGCGGGCACGCGTGTCCGCAGTGTCTATGGCTTCGAACTGACCGGGAAATGCCTCGGTGATTTGGAGTGGGGTGAAAAGGATGAATACTGGCGGGTGGTCTATCGGCGGCTCGTCGAAAAGGGCACACCGCTGCAAGGGGCTGTCCAGGGGCCGATTGCGCAACGCGAACATATCACGCTGTTTTGGCTGCGGCTGCCACTCTCAGACAATGATGAAAGCGTGAATAAGATTCTGTGTTACGATTTCGCCGTTCCGAACTGTGCATCTCATCGGGCGGTAGCAGCAAATGAACCCGCCAATATAAAGCGCGCGGTCAACAGTTAGCGATTGGCACAATTTTCGAGACAAATTGTGCGATTTGCTCTGAACCCCCGAAACCCATGTTGAAGTTTAACTGCGACGAACCTGTTCTCCCGGGCTTTAGACGTTCGCATTTGCAGCCTTGCGGGAATTTCACGTGTAGGTGGAAGTTGCACAGTTAGTGGGAGGTGACGGTTTCCATGGCATGGCGCGCATCGGAGCGAATACGCTCAACCATTGACGCAAAGCCGTTTGAGCGTTGCGGCGTGAGGTGCTCACCGAGACCGAGATCCCTGAACACTGCGTGGGCGTCGGTGTTGATGATTTCCGACGCCGGTTTGTTCGAGTAAATCGCAAAGAGAATAGCAATCAGTCCGCGGACGATATGGGCGTCGCTATCACCAATGTAGGATAGCCGTGGACCTTCGCCACCGCCATTTGGCCCGACTCTTGTTGCGAGCCACACCTGGCTGGCGCAACCTTCGACCTTGTTTTCATCTGATCGGTCCTCATCGCTCAGCGGTTCAAGAGAACGGCCGAGTTCGATGATGTAGCGGTAGCGGTCTTCCCACTCGTCAAGGAATTCAAAATCGGAGATTATTTTCTCAAGTGTCATTGGCGTTCCGGTTGCATTCAGGGAGTTATCACTAACCGATTGTGCGTTGCCTGAAAAGTGGGGCGGAGCGGATCGGCAATGATGCAAGCATGCTTAGGAATTACGCCATAAAAAAAGCACGCACCTCGGACGGGAAAGGGCAGGGGAAACGTCCGAGATGCGTGCCTGGCAGGTGATGGCTGCCGTTAAACTGGGTCTTGCTGTGCCCGTCCCGCGTCAACGGGTGGCACTGCGAATTACGGTCTCTTTCCCCTTCTTCTCCGGCAAATTTTCCGCCGTGAGCCCTGATGATCGAAATTCTTTTGACTTGAGGGCGCGAACTCCTGGCGCTCGCCCCCCAAATCTGGCGTTAGATGCCCGCGTCATTCGCAGGAATCGACCAGACCGGTTTCAGATCATCGTCGGTGAGCGTGTTTTGAGAGCTGCTCCCGAGAAATGACGGCCGACGTGCCGAAGCATTGGATGAAACCGTCTGGCTGCCATCTCCAGCCTTGTCCTGAATGAAGTTCATGACCATCTTGGCGCCGAACTGAGCCTTCTGACCGAAAGTGTGCGCTGCGCTCTTCGACGCTTCGCAAATATCCGGGTTGCGTGTGCAGAAGGTGCGAAGATCTTTTACAGCACTTTCTGCATTCCCATACATGACGCGCTGATCCTGCTCGTCGGTCGGCAGAAGTAGAATAAGCAGACTGAGCCAAAAAGCCGTTCTAATTAAAAACATTGGATTGCCCTTTCCAAAGCACTTTTTCTGTTCAAGCGATGGGCGAAAGATAGCAATGACGAAATAATATATCGGCAAAAACAGCTCCATTATTTGGTTTAAACTTGAATCAATTTAAGTATAAGTTTGTATAAAATTGTAGTTGTTCAAGTTTTGATAAAATATTGGAAGAATTCTATCTATATTTTGGGATTATTTGTCTAAAATTTGATTCAAATTCAAGGCAATCGGCACTGAAGAAAAATGGCTGATTTCCAACAGGTTTTTTGGTGGAAATTGGAAATGTGCCGCCTGCCGACTTGTAGGGGTTGGGAGGGAGTGACTCCGATGACCAGTCCCCAAGCCACGTTGCCTGTCTTCAGGGGGGTCTGACCGGTTTGAATGCCCAGCACCGCGCGGTAGCGGTGCATTAACCATACTGCCAGTTCGGACACTATATGCGAGGAATTTACCGCGTGTGGCGTCGAGAACGGGTGTGCATGGCGCAGTCTTTCAGTTTTCCTTAAACGACGCAGAACATACTCTTCGCAAAATGTGGTCGGAACGGTGCATTTGTGCTCTGCACCGAGGGAAGTTGACAGTGTTTATGCGTAAGCGTGACTTAAGTGCCTATTTCCATTCCCTAGTTCATGAATCGGTACGGGATAACCCGTTGGCGGCCGCGCGACACCAGTCGTTCATCGCTTCGCATCTTCTTGGCGGTTTTCTGGCTCTTGTGGTCTTTCCAGTCTATCTGGCAGGAGTTGGGCAGCCTTCGGTTCTTACCGCGGTTGTTTTTGCATGGCTTGTTTCTCCAATACTGATCGCAGTTTTTCTTTCCAAAACAGGCCGACTGGGCATCTCGCATCTCGTCTCTGCGACGAATCTTACCGGTCTTATTGTTTTTGCAGCTGGTTTAACCGGCGGTGTCACGTCGTTTCTAATTGCCTGGATGGTTGTAGTTCCGCTTGAGGCCGCACTTTCAGCAGATCGTCGGGTTGTGTTCGCGGCGATCGGGGTCGCGGGGTTGGCGTTGCTGGGCCTCGCAGCCGGCACCTTGTTTGACGTTTTGCCGACGCCGCATACTTTCTCTTATGAACCCGCGCTGCTTGCCCTCCTGGGTTCCATGTCGGCACTTGTCTATGCAGGCGGGCTGGCAGTCGCGGTTCAGGGTGTCTATGACCGTTCGGAAAAAGAAATCCGCCAAGGCGAGGAGCGTTATCGCCTGTTGGCGGAGAACGCCACAGATATGATTACCCGTCACAATGCCAAAGGGCGGGTGCTGTTCGCTTCTCTCGCCGCCAAACAGATTCTTGGCGATTCAAATGAACAGATTGCTGGCAATGGATTGTTTGAACGCGTTCACGTTGCTGACAGGCCTGCGTATCTGAGTGCATTCAGCCAATGCGTGCAGAGGTCCATACCGGTTTCCGTTGAATTCCGCGTCATGAAAAAGGGCTCGGCGACTGCCGGAAAAGACAAGGAAGACAACGGATACGCCTGGGTGGAAATGCGTTGCCGACCAGTCGCGCTCCAAGAGGCGACCGATCCGGGCGCCAGTACTGCGCCAAGCGAGATAGTCGCCGTGACCCGTGACATCACCGCGCGAAAACTGCAGGAAAATGAAATTCTGATGGCGCGCGATGCTGCGGAATCAGCCAACCTGGCGAAAACGCAATTTCTTGCAAACATGAGCCACGAACTGCGAACGCCGCTTAATGCCATTATTGGCTTTTCCGAAATTTTGCATCGAGAACTGTACGGTCGCATTGGCGAGGAGCGGTATCGCGAATACGCTCATCTTATTCACGATAGCGGCGAACACCTGCTCAGCGTTGTTAATGAAGTCCTCGACATGTCCAAGATCGAGGCCGGCAAGTTCGACATTGTCGCTGAACCGTTTGAGGTCAAGGCACTCGTCACGTCTTGCTGCGAAACCGTCCGGCATCTGGGAGAGAAGAAGTCGATTGACCTGAGCATGAACGTGGATGCGGCCCTGCCGGAACTCGTCGCCGACAAGCGGGCATGCAAGCAAATCCTTCTGAACCTGCTTGCCAATGCCATCAAATTTACCGAGCAGGATGGTTGTGTCGAAGTACTGGCCGCGCGTGTGGATGACGACATCGAATTTACCGTCGCCGACAACGGCATTGGAATTGCGGAAAAAGATATTCCGAAGCTCGGCAAACCGTTTGTTCAGGCTGAGAGTTCTTACGACCGCAGTTATGAAGGAGCCGGGCTCGGGCTATCCGTTGTAAAGGGTCTTGTGAGGCTGCACGGAGGGTCATTCGATATCAAGAGCGTCCTTGGTGAAGGCACAAAGGTGCTCATTCGTCTGCCCATTGACGGTGCAGAAGAACAAATAGAAGGCGATTCAAAAGCGATCGAGATTGAGGAGACAGAACCCGTTGCGCTGGCAGTGGGCGCATAGTGCAACTGCGCATTTCGGGTTTGTGTGTTCAGGAAGAAAATCGCGACTGTTTAGCAATCGTTCATGTTGGTTTTTCATACTTACGCGGCATCCGACAGTTTTTTACGGGTGCCGCCTTCACACAGCGGATCCGTGTGGCATTAGGGGGTCATGGCTACACTACAGGCTAGGTTCATGTTGGTGGCATTCGTGGCGATGGCAGCCGCGATCACCTACAATGCGACCCATCTGCAAAACGGGCCGCATCCGGCACCTATGGCGAACGACAAACAGGTTGCCTCCAACCGGTCTGACAAGTCTTCGCAGCAAGTCCAGAAGCAATCCAGGACGCTTCCCCAACCAGTGGAAACCACTGCTTCACTTCCAAAATCCAAGACGATCGAGGCCATTCAACGCAAGCTTGTTGAGGGCGGGTATGAGCCAGGGCCAGTCGACGGTTTGCAGGGGCAGATGACCATGGCTGCGATTATTGCCTATCAACATGATCATGACCTTCCCGTCACCGGCGTTGCATCATCCCAGTTGCTCAAGAACATGATCCTTGGAGGATCGGTCGGAAAATCCGCCGCATCGAAAATGGTTTCACCTCCCGAGGAAATGAAGACGCTTGTTCAGATGATCCAAAAGACATTGGCCGAGCTCAAGTATGATCCTGGTCCCGTGGATGGCCTGATGGGGAAAAGTACGCAGACAGCGATCAAGAATTTTGAACGCAAGCGCAAGCTATCTGTGACAGGACGTATTTCGGGGCGGCTGGTGAACGAGCTCATGGAAGTCAATGGCGGTCGTCTAAGCAAATTGGTTTCAAGTTGACGTCCAAATCGCGCTAACCTCCCGTGTTCATCAGGAACCTCCGAAGCACGCATGCGCCTGAAAGCCGAAATCTGGGTCAAGGCCTATATCCGCCGTTGTGCCAGCAATGGTGTGCCGGCCATTGTGGCTCGTCGCGGTCAGAGTGATGGCGGTGTCATATTCATCAAGGTCAATTCACTTAACGGCAGTGTGGAGTTGTACGGCCCCGCGCCGGCTGGTTTGGATGAGAGCAGCTTGGACCGATGCTGGGTAGGGTGCCTGGGAAATATGAGCGTTCCCGAAGCTGACGCTGATGGCTACCTCCAGCGCCAGCTGGAGTTCGATCCGGATATCTGGATCATCGAGGTAGAAGATCGTGACGGGCGGCACTTTCTCGGCGAGGCCTTGTCTGATGCTTGACTCTGCCGCTGTGCCGTACGCCGACGCGCGTTAGCTGTTTCTTAACCATAAAACGGCCTTAATTGACCTAAGCCCGCTCATCCAGCGGTGCGTTGGGCCATTCAGATTCCGGTCGATAACACCTTCTGGAATCCGCAGGACCAAAGGGTAATAAAATGACGGCAACGATCCTAGAATTTCGCCAACCCGAATGCGAGCGGGCAGAACCGGAAACGCGCGGGTCACCACCAAAGCATACGAATGACCGATCTGCTGAGATCATCATTTTCCCAGGAGTGAGGATTGAGCGCGGGACCGACGCAGATGTCGATCACGTAGATTCGAAGGCCGGGAAACGCGCAAAACGTGCGGTGCCCCGCAAATCATAAACGCGCCAACGCCAATCTTAAGATGTGAGTGAGTTTATGAGTGGAGTCATTGCTCAGTTTCGTATGAGAGTGTTGCATTGCTGGCGTTCGTGGACAGCGGACAACAAATCCGCATATGTCCTCGTACACACCGCAAGATCCCTGGTCCTCCCGGTTCTATTGGCGCTGCAGCTAAGTGCCTGCGCAATGGAAGGGGACTTTGGGCGGCCCCAACCGACGTTTTTCAAGAAATTCACGGATCATTACCTGGCAAGCGACACAACGCTTCTTGGCAGTCGTGGCGGTTCGGGAGTGACACCGGATGAGGTCGCAATGCGGGATGCCGGTATGCGGTTGGCAAGTCCAGTAAACCTGGCCGGCCCGACATCTGCCAGCTATGGGTGGAAAGACAGCGGATATGGCACAGGTCGTTTGGGACCCAATCCTGAGATGCGATTGCGGACGATTGACGAGCAACTGGACATAGATCAACGGGCCCTAACGGACTTCGGGGTCGCGTCACGAAGCGTATTGATCACCGATAGCCGGCGTATGCAGGCCGTCTACGACCATAATCCGTATCTTCTGGAACAAGACAGACAATCGGCGCGCGCCCGTATGCGCGAGAACTATGATTATGTCATGTCTGTATTGCAGGACTTCGCCAAGCGGCTTCAAACTTATGGACATGCCCTAAGAGGGATTGAGGACGAAGCACGCAACCTTGTGGTAGCAGACGTTCGTAACTCGCTCTACCACCTTCGAGACCGGGCAGCGTCGCTTGAATATGAACTGCGCAACCTTCATGGCGTTACGCTTGCGCGTGGCGACTATCGTCCGCCCAGGGAGCCCAGAAGGTGGGATGCGGGCTATGCGTCGCGCAGGAACCCACCGCCTGATGGCAGTTTCGAAGAATTCCCGTCTGATGGTAACGCCGGGTTCGGCGATTCCTACAAATAGAGTGGAGCTGACGGCCCGCGCCTCAAATCAGCACGGTGCCTAACTTCCCGGCAGATGCCGTCCACATGAACTTCGCTTCAAGGCTGCCTCGGTTTGTGCCGCGTAGCTGGGGCCAAGCAGTGGCGCCCGGATTACGGCAACCCCTTCGCGAACCGGAGAATCCACAACGATCAGATCCTCAACCTCGTCCAGCAGACTGGCGCCCGCCTTCACACCGACTTCGTTCTGGGTGGAAATAATGACTTCGATGCGGTTGCGCTTCAATTCACGGCCAGTGATTGCGTAAAAATTTTCACCGCTCGGCGTGTAAAATGCAATCAGCCAGAGATCATCGAGGATCTGGGTGCTGAGCCGAACCGCACCTTTCGAAAGATCGAAACGGCATACGCTGTAGCGGACGTCCGGCGCCATCATGGGCAAGCTTTGATGTGAAGGGTTTGCAGCGGGTAATGCCACCATGCGGTTTGGTTCAGAAAGTGCGGAGACGCGCGCCCAGGCATTCTTCGGCGCCAAATACGGTAGCGTGAGAACCGCGATGATGTGAATAAACGCTGCAAGTAGCGCTATCCCCAGCAAGCTCACAAAAAAGGTTCTCATTGGCACACTACCTTGCGAATGGTTGGTAACCCGCGGGTCGCGGCATCCTGGTCCAGAACACTGGTAGCATCGCGCAATCCATATGCCCGCAGCATGAGTTGCAGGCTTCCCTGCTTGGCGGATGGCAACCAGTTGCCGGGGCGGGCGCTGCGCGCCAGAACAATTCGAAAAGACCCATCGGCGCGGCGAGCAACGTCAGTTCTATTAAACGAGTGGCGGCTGGCTTTGTTCGGAACCAGTCGTCCGGTACCATCATATAGAGCAAGGCTCCACCATGCGGCATTGAGAGGTTGCCCTTCGATCACATACTCGCAGTCCGATGAAAGTTGTTCCCCTTTTTCATCCTTGTTGGCATAGAAATAGAGAGCAGTTGATGCCGTAATCGGCAGACGGCCAGCCCGCGCAACATGCGCTTTGGTATATGGATCGGCATCCGGTTTTCCAGCAGACCGCCAGACAGACCATGGCCCGACGTGGCTTGTGGTGAGGGCAGAGCCTTCTTCAATCGTGTGCCAAGCCGTACCCAGACCCAAGATGAGCGCCACTACAAAGATCAGAAGCAAATGCAGAAGGGATCGCATAGCTACTGCTGCTGCAGACTCGCACGCCGGCCATCACCGCCATCGTCCCCTGACGAGGCACCACGCGAAGCGGGGCGCGGTGGGCGTGTTCCCTGCGGAGCATCCTTTTGTGCAAACGGTGTTTGCCCAAGATCCTTGAACAGGCCGTTCAGCGTCTGAAGTACCTTTCGCGTTTTCGGCGGTAATGTTTGCAAGGTCGGGTAGAGGCGATTGATTCTCGCATCAGCCTGGCGCAGGGAATCTAGGCGCTGCTGTTCAGCGACCTGACTTGGATGCGGGGGCAATCCCGGGATCTGGGGGATATTGTATGTGGCGTGGGCGAACATCATGAACTCCTTCCACGCCATTGCGGGCAAATTGCCGCCCGTCACTTTGCCCGTCGGCGAGTAATCATCATTGCCGAACCAGGTGCCGGCAACATACTGACCGGTGAATCCCATGAACCAGCCATCACGCCACGCAGAACTCGTCCCCGTCTTGCCGACGGCATAGGTGAAAGGAAGTTGGGCCCGGCGCGCGGTGCCACTCGACACAACCAGTGCCAGCATGGAATTGAGTTGTTCGATTTTCTTCAGCTCAAAAATCCGGCGTTGCTTGGGTTCATCACGTTCACGTACATACAGGATTTTCCCGTGTGAATTTCGGACCTCTTCGATGGCATAGGGTTTGACCGACATTCCGCCTCCGGCAAAGACGGCATATCCGCCCGTATGGGCAAGGAGCGTAAGCCCTGTGTCGCCGAGCGCCATGGAGCAGGTTTTCTTCACATGCGTGTGGCCGATCTTGTGAACATTGGCGAGGACTTTTTCACGTCCCACGTCCAGAGACAGACGAACAGCAACGGTATTCAGTGAACGCATCAGCGCGTGTTTCATCGGCATTCGCCCGCGGTATCCGCCAGAATAGTTTCTGGGCGACCAGCGTCCGCATGACACGTAACCATCCAGGACCATGGAGTCTGGGGTGTAGCCATTCTCAAGCGCGGTCAGATAGACATAGGGTTTGAATGACGAGCCGGGTTGGCGATAGGCGTGGGTTGCTCGATTGAACTGGCTCTCGCCATAGTCCTTACCACCGACCAAAGCGCGCACCGCGCCATCGCGTTCCATAGCCACGAGCGCGCCTTGCTTGGCTCGCCGCGCCCGGCCATGTTTTCTCAGAATATTCTGGACGGCGGATTCGCCAGCCTTCTGCAGGCCGACATCAACGGTGGTATGCGCCGTCAGTACAAACTCGCCACGGTCACGCATGATCTTCCGAATTTCCTCGAATGCGTAGTCAAGAAACCAGTTCGGGCTGTAAAAGTCCGTGCGATCGAGAATCTCAGCTGGATTGAGGCGCGCACCATGAACTTGACCCTCGGTAAGATATCCCGCCTGGACCATATTGGTGAGGATCTCATTCGCCCGCGCGCGCGATGCGGATAGGTCGATGTGCGGTGCATAACGGGTGGGGGCCTTGAACAATCCGGCGAGCATGGCGGCCTCTGCCAAGGTGACATCGCGCACGGACTTGCCGAAATAGAATCTTGTAGCCGCTTCAACTCCGAACGCACCGCCGCCCATATAGGCGCGGTCCAGATAGAGCTTCAGAATTTCACGTTTTGACAGCCGTGCTTCAAGCCAAAAGGCAAGAAAAGCCTCATTGACCTTTCTTCGGAGTGAGCGCTCGGGCGACAGAAACAGGTTCTTTGCGAGTTGCTGGGTGATCGAGCTACCGCCCTGTACGACGTCCGCGGCCCGGATGTTTTCCAGCAGTGCCCGAAACGTACCGAGAAAATCAATGCCAATATGGTTGAAGAAACGCCGGTCTTCGGTCGCCAGCGTAGCCTTGATCATGTGATCGGGAATTTCATCGAGCGGAACAGCATCTGAGTGCAAAATACCGCGTTTGCCAATTTCATTGCCGTAGCGGTCGAGAAAGGTAACGCTGAATTTGCCGGATGTTTGCCATGCGGTTCTGGTTTCCTCGAACGCCGGTATGGCGAAGGCGAGCATGACCAGCAGGGCGCCGGTGCCCATGGTGGCGGACTCGGAAACGAATTCGTTCAAAAGGCGCCGATAGCCGGTGATTTGAAACCGGGCGAAAAAGCTCGAATAGGTGCCCCACCAGTCGCGAAAGCCGGCCCAGGTTCCGAACAGGCCGGCGTCGATGGAGGAGTCCAGTGCGAGCCAGTTGACTCGCTTCCTTTTTCCGGTCGGTTTGAAAATCCAGTCGCGCACTGATTACCCAAGACGGTTATGCCGGAGGCACATGTTGCGAATCCACCCGGCGATTGTCGAGATGCTCAAGACGATTTATACCCGATTTTCCGGCAAATCCATGACCATATGCAGTTGGACGATACTTTGACCGAAGGCAAGGCCCCTTTCTGGCGCGAGAAGACCCTCTCCGAAATGTCTCAGGAAGAGTGGGAATCGCTGTGTGACGGGTGCGGTCAGTGCTGTCTCGTCAAGCTCCAGGACGAAGATACCGACGAGCTGTTGCACACGCGACTAACCTGCAAATTGCTCGATATTGGTACGTGCCGTTGTGTTGATTATGAGAATCGCCACGAGCGCGTTTCCGATTGCGCAATTGTCTCTCCGACGACGATCGAGCATCTCGACTGGTTGCCTCACAGCTGTGCCTATCGGCTCCTGGCGGAGGGGCGTGAACTATATTGGTGGCACCCCCTTGTTTCGGGTGATCGCGATAGTGTGCATCAGGCAGGCATTTCAGTGCGTGACTGGGCCACGAGCGAGGAGGGGGTGCCGGAGGGCAAAATGGTTCGGTTCATTGTCAAGGACCCTAAACTCAAACAGATTTTGAGCGGAGAAGAGTGATTAGGGCTGTTGCACTCAAATTCGGGTGCTGTCGTGGTGACAGGAATTTCCGCCAAGCCAACCAAATTCCCCAAAATTTTTGCCCACAGACATTGGCGCACACGAGCGTTGGTTCAGGGCTCCATGTGTTCGCTGCGATCACTAGATTGCCACCTGCATAGAAATTCTGACGTATTTTTCACGTTTGCGGCGCACCGATTTACGGTTTTTTAAGCGTGTATTTCACATTGTTACAGTCGTGATTCATTCGATTCTCGAGAACGGATCAAACATGTGTGTAGGGACTGGAACCGCGAAAATGCGAACCCCATATGATTCTATGAACAAAGTAACCTAGTTCGGAGGCCAACGATGGCAACACGTGCAAATTGCAATTTGCAGAAGCGTGTCTATGAGGCGCTGACCTCTGATACGTCTGTAACCGGACTGCTTGGTGGCGCGAACATCTATGACGCTGTTCCGCAGACCGCGAATTATCCATATCTGACTCTGGGTCAGAGCGTTGACCGGGACTGGAGCGCTGGTTCTGATGACGGCGCGGAACAGATCCTGACACTCCACGTCTGGTCACCCGCTGGCGGCAAACAGCAGACTCACGACATCATCGAGGCAATCCGTACTGTCTTGCGGAACGGCCCCGTTGCTGTAAACGACGATCAACGGGTGAGCCTGCGCCATGAGTTTTCGGAAGCGCGCCAAGATCCGGATGGCGAGACGTATCATGGCATCGTCCGTTTCCGTGCTGTTACGGAGCCGCTTGCAGCCTAGACATCCGTGCACGTCCTGGGCTCAACGGATTTTTGAAAGCGTTCCGGCTTGGGGCGCTTTTTTTGTTGGCCGCAAGGAAACAGTCTGACGCAGAGTGGACATCGCGGCTTCATCTCAGGTTGGAGATTTGTTTAGGATGGGTGGACGCCGACTTTTGGTTAAAGGATTGTAACGCCGTATCATTCATCCATGGTTCATGTCCGATTTCGTATGTTAGATGCTGACGGATAATTGCGAGACATCACATGCGTGTTCGAATTACATTTTTCCGGGCAGTTTCAGTGCTTGCCCTTCTTGCTTTTGTATCCTTGGTCGCGCCTGATTTGCAGGCCCAGGGCAATTGCACGACATTTGGCAAGGCACGTAAGGCCGGGTGGATTTCTGGGATGAAACTTCGCTCTGCCGGCACAGTCAAGAAGAGCGTCGAGGCCCGAACCGGCGGGAAAGTCGTTTCGTTTCTGATCTGCCGCTCTGGCCCCACTTACAAGTTGACGGTTATGCGCTCCAACGGGAACGTCATGACGGTAACGGAACCTGCTCAGTGACGCTCAACTGATTTTCCATTCGGGAGGGACCATCGTGCGCCTTTTGGTCGTTGAGGACGATCGGGATTTGAACAGGCAGCTTGTCAGTGCTCTGTCTGAAGCCGGCTATGCCGTAGACACGGCATTTGACGGCGAAGAAGGGCATTTTCTTGGCGACACCGAACCTTACGATGCGGTGATCCTTGATCTGGGGCTTCCGCAAATGGATGGCCTCAGCGTTCTCGAACAATGGCGACGGGATGAGCGCAATATGCCCGTATTGATTCTGACCGCCCGTGACCGCTGGAGCGACAAGGTCGCCGGTATGGACGCAGGCGCTGATGACTATGTGGCCAAGCCGTTTCATATGGAGGAAATCCTGGCCCGTGTCAGGGCCCTCCTGCGCCGATCTGCCGGCCACGCAAAAAATGAAATTGAAGTCGGGCCGCTGCGTCTTGATGCCGGTTCTTCACGCGTGACGCTCGACGGGTCGCCAATCAAATTGACGGCGCATGAATACCGGCTCCTGGCATATCTCATGCATCATCGTGGTCGCGTAGTGTCGCGAACAGAGCTCATCGAACATTTGTATGATCAGGACTTCGATCGCGACTCGAACACGATCGAGGTCTTTGTCGGTCGTTTGCGAAAAAAAATCCCCGCCGAACTCATCGAGACGGTGAGGGGGCTCGGTTACTGCCTCGGAAGTCGTGTGGATGAGGCTTAACTCGCTTGCATTCCGATTGTTTGCCTCGGCAGCAGTATGGGCGCTGGTCGCGTTGCCCATTACTGCCTTTGTCCTGGTTGCCGTTTACCGCGGGGCGGTGGAGCGCAATTTTGATGCGCGCCTGAACGTTTATCTCACCAGTCTGATCGCTGACACAGCATCGTCCGGAGAAAGCTCCGCGGTAAAATCACCCGCCCTCGGAGAGCCGCTTTTCTCGCTGCCATTTTCCGGCTGGTACTGGCAGATCACGCCACTTGGAACTGACCAGCAAGCGGTTCTGCTATCGGACTCCCTTCTGGACCAGCGAATTGCACTTCCAAGCAAGATGGGTGTGCCGCCGGATCCCAGTTTGGTCCGCCATGTCTATGTAGAGGGGCCCGAAGGGCAGCGTCTGCGGGTTCTGGAACGCGAAATAACCCTTGAAAATGCCGACGAGGGAAGTCGGAGCTACTCTTATGCTGTGGCGGGTGACGGCGCAGAAATTGACAACGTGGTCAGTGAATTTCGTACGCTTCTCATAATTGCCCTGACGATCCTTGGGCTTGGCCTTGTGCTAGCGACCTTTTTCCAGGTGCGTTTCGGCTTAAGACCGTTGCGGGCAATAAGCAGGGGGCTCACCGCGATTCAGGCAGGCAAGGCGAAGCAGCTTGGTGGAGATCTGCCTGCTGAAATCGTCCCATTGCAGAATGAGTTGAATGCGCTAATCAAATCTAACCGTGCCATTGTAGAGCGTGCGCGGACCCATGTTGGTAATCTGGCACACGCGCTGAAAACGCCTCTCAGTGTGATCACCAATGAGGCATCTGGAAGCCGGACTGCATTTGCGAAAAAAGTCAGTGAACAAGCAGAGGTCATGCGTGATCAGATTACGCACCACCTTAATCGTGCCCAGATGTCTGCGCGCTCCGGTGTGGTTGGCGGCCAAACCCCGGTTGAGCCCGTGTTGAGTGGTCTCATTCGAGCGCTCAAACGTATCTATCAAGATCGTGGCCTGACGTTTAATTTTGATTGTCCAAAAGACCTCGTCTTCAAAGGAGAGAAACGCGACTTGGAAGAAATGGCCGGCAACCTCCTCGACAATGCGTCCAAGTGGGCAAAATCAGCAATATCTGTGCGTGTGTCGTCGAAGGCGTCGTCGATTGTCATCACCGTTGAAGACGATGGGCCCGGTCTGCCGGAAAAGGAACGCGCCGCGGCAATAAAGCGCGGGCGCCGGCTGGATGAGTCCAAACCGGGATCAGGGCTTGGACTATCGATCGTCGCGGAGCTTGCACACCTTTATAAAGGCCAATTTTCGTTGGATAGTTCAAAGGATGGAGGCTTGCTTGCGCGTATTGAGCTTCCTGGATCGTGACTGGGGAATTCCTATGTGGCCGAATTATTGCCTAAATTGCGTATCATTAGCAGATGTAGGGGAGTATCATTCAGGTCAGGATGTGCTGATGCCGCGATTTGGATTTTTTGCCGGATTGCGAACGTCTGAACTCCATATTGCGAGGAAATAACATGCAAGCGAAGGTCGTGTTGACCGCGATTCTGGTTCCGGTCTTGTTGGCTGCTTGTGGACCAGGACGTAATACGCAGGGCGGGACCGTTGTCGGCGCCGTTGCCGGTGGTCTGCTTGGAAGCCAGGTTGGTAAGGGTAGTGGACGCGTAGCCGGTGCAGCGGTTGGCGCATTTCTCGGTGGTGTCGTTGGTCACGAGATTGGCAGGCGAATGGACGAGGTTGATCGCCGCGCTGCGATGGAAGCTGAGTATCGCGCTCTGGAAACAGGCAGGGCGGGTGCAGCGACACCCTGGCGCAACCCGAATTCAGGCCATTACGGCACGGTGGTTCCAGGGCAGCCTTATATGGCAAGCAATCAGCACTGCCGCCCATACACCCATACAATTTACATCAATGGCCGGCCGGAAACGCTAACCGGCCGTGCTTGTCGCAGACCAGATGGGAGCTGGCACAAAATCAGCTAGGGTCCAGTCGAATTGGTCGCCGGGTGTGCATGGAACTTGACCCAGCTCAAGGAAAATATCCGTTAGCCGTGCTCACTACTCGTTTACCGGGCGTAACTTG
>DEIT01000080.1:21897-37642 GCA_002352635.1 Hyphomicrobiaceae bacterium UBA2767
GGATCAGCTTGAGGAAATCGCGGCTGAGGAAGAACGGGGCGTTATCAGCAAGGCTGAAGCTGAAGCCGCGCGAACGGAAGTATCACGCCGTCTGCTTGCAACGTCGCGGAGCGGCAAGACCGAAAAGGCTGATGCGACGGCTGGACGAGCTGGACATGCATCTACTGCTGCCCTGATTTCAGCGTTTCTTTTCGTGCCTGTTATGTGCACGGCGCTCTATCTGATTTATGGCTCACCCGGGCTTCCTGATCAGCCGCTTGGCGCTCGACTCAATGCTCCCGATGGTTCCCAGAGGGTCGAAGCGCTTGTCGCAAAGGTCGAAACACGTCTACGCGATCATCCTGACGATGGCCGGGGCTGGGAAGTTGTGGCGCCGGTGTATCTGCGGCAGAGACGATTTGCTGATGCCGCGAATGCGTTTGGCAAGGCAGCCAGGCTACTTGGCGAGACACCGCAACGGCTTGTCGATTATGGCAACGCGCTGGTACTGGCGAACAATGGTCTTGTCGTTGAGCCTGCGCGCAAAGCACTGGAGAAGGCGCTTGCTGCAGATGCCTCGTTAATCAGGGCGCATTTCTGGCTGGCAGTTGCCAAGGAACAGAACGGGCAGTTCGTGCAAGCAGTTGAAGCCTGGCGGAAGCTCCTTGCAAAAGGGAAAGACAGTGCGCCGTGGCGGAAGGCTGTAGAGCAGCGGCTTGCTGTTGCAGAGACGAAGGCCGGAACGCGAAAAGACAAACCGGTCACGGAAGTGGCGTCGGGCAGTGATGCTTTGAAAGGCCCCAGCCAGGAAGAAGTAGCTGCCGCGCGCGAGATGACGGCGACCGACCGGTCGGCCATGATCAAGCAAATGGTTTCAGGGCTTGCTGAACGGCTCAGGAGCGACGGTGGTAGTGTGGACGAGTGGCAGAGACTCGTGCGGAGTTACATGGTCCTCGAAGACAAACAGGCTGCAGCAAAGGCGCTGTCTGAGGCGCGTGGAGCTTTCAAGGATGATCCAAAGGCGCTTGCCGCGTTGGCCTCGCTGGCGACTTCACTGGGCATATGAGTGGCGTAGTGCAATGGCGAGGTTAATCGAACAATGACCCGGAAACAGCGCAGATCGATCCTGATTGGCACTTGCGTTGCCGTTCTTGGCGTCGCGGTAGGCCTCGTGTTGTTCGCGTTGGAGGATTCAATCGTTTTCTTCTACAGCCCGAGTGATATCGCAGAGAAGAACATAAAACCCGGTCAGCGTATCCGCATTGGCGGTCTTGTTCAGGAAGGCAGCGTGAAACGCGGCGGTGGTGCACGTGTGGAATTTGCCGTGACCGACACGGCCAAAACGCTCCCCGTTGCCTACACTGGCGTTCTGCCCGATTTGTTTCGCGAGGGGCAGGGTATCGTCGCTGAAGGAAAACTCGGGTCAGACGGGGTGTTTGTTGCGGAAAATGTGCTTGCGAAGCACGACGAGAACTACATGCCGCCGGAAGTTGCCGACGCCTTACAAAAACAAGGCGTTTGGCAGGGCGAGAAAACCGGTAAGAAGGGTTATTGACGCACATCGGTACGCCCAGGGAGAGGTGATAGCATTATGATTGCAGAGGTTGGACACTTTGCCCTGATACTTGCGCTCGGAGTGGCGCTGGTTCAGACCGTATTGCCCATCTGGGGTGCCCAGCGCGGTGATCTCGCAATGATGAACGTTGGGAGTAGCGCCGCCCAGGGCCAACTTGCTCTGCTACTTGTGGCATTCATCGGGTTAACGATCGCGTATGTCACTTCCGATTTTTCATTGCAGAACGTTGTTCAGAACTCTCATTCCGCAAAACCGATGCTCTACAAGATCAGCGGCGTATGGGGGAACCATGAAGGCTCGATGTTGCTGTGGGTCCTTATCCTGGCACTGTTCGGAAGTGCGGTTGCACTTTTCGGCCGTAACCTTCCGCCTGATCTGAAGGCGAACGTATTGGGCGTGCAGGGTTCAATCTCTGTGGCGTTTCTTACGTTTATCATCACCACATCCAATCCCTTCACGCGCATACACCCTGCGCCTTTTGAGGGTCAGGGCCTCAACCCTATCCTTCAAGATCCCGCCCTCTCATTCCACCCGCCTTTCCTGTATATGGGTTATGTCGGCTTCTCGATCGCCTTTTCATTCGCAGTCGCGGCGCTCATTACTGGAAGGATAGATCCTGCTTGGGCGCGGTGGGTGCGCCCGTGGACGCTTGCGGCATGGATGTTCCTGACGATCGGCATCTCCATGGGGTCCTGGTGGGCTTATTATGAGCTCGGCTGGGGCGGCTGGTGGTTCTGGGATCCAGTGGAAAACGCCTCTTTCATGCCTTGGCTGGCGGGCACCGCGCTGCTGCATTCCGCCCTCGTCATGGAAAAGCGGGATGCCTTGAAGGTGTGGACAGTCCTACTTGCCATCCTCGCCTTTTCCCTGAGTTTGATGGGCACGTTTCTGGTGCGCTCAGGTGTCCTCACGTCCGTTCATTCTTTCGCGGTCGATCCGGCGCGCGGCGTTTTCATTCTCGCCATTATGGTGCTGTTCACCGGCGGGGCACTGGCGCTGTTTGCGAGCAGGGCAGGACTGCTGCGCCAGGGCGGGCTGTTTGCGCCGGTGAGCCGGGAAGGGGCGCTGGTGTTGAACAACCTTCTGATCACCACGGCCTGTGCTGCTGTGTTTGTGGGCACCCTCTATCCGCTCGCTTTGGAGGCGGTCACAGGTGCGAAGATTTCTGTCGGACCACCCTTTTTCAATGCCACATTCGGGCCGCTTATGATCCCGCTTCTTATCGCCATGCCTTACGGGCCGTTTCTTTCCTGGAAGCGCGGTGACATTCTGGGCGCCTCGCAACGTCTCTGGGTTGCTGCGTTTTTCACCCTGCTTGCAATTATTGCTGCTTACGCTGTGTCTGGTTCCGGGCCATGGCTTGCGCCTCTTGGCATCGGCCTTGGGATGTGGGTGATTATGGGCGCCATATCGGAAGTCGGGTTCAGGGCAAAAGCCTTCCGGGCGCCGTTGGATGAGGTTTTGCGTCGTCTTCGCAACTTGCCGCGTTCCGCCTATGGCGCTGCTGTCGCGCATATCGGTATCGGCGTTATGGTGCTCGGGATTGTTGCAACGACCGCATGGCAAAGTGAGAAGATCGTTGCCCTCTCTCCCGGCCAGACGGCCAGTATCGCTGGCTACGAGCTAAAGTTCGCCGGTGTTGTACCAGCGCAAGGCCCGAACTACAGCGAACAGGTTGGGCAGTTTGTTGTGTCTAGGGGTGGCAAGGAAGTTACGCGGCTGCTGCCCTCCAAACGCCTCTACTCCGCACCCGAGACCGCCACAACCGAGGCCGGCATCCTCGGCGCCTGGACCGGTGATCTTTATGTGGTTTTGGGAGATGCGTTGAAGGACGGTGCGTTTTCGGTCCGCTTTTACTTCAATCCACTGGTGCGCCTCATATGGATCGGGACCATAATAATGTTCCTGGGCGGGTTGATATCACTGTCTGATCGCCGCCTGAGAGTAGGCGCTCCCAAGCGTGCACGCGTTCGCGCCGCGCAAGTTGTTCCAGCGGAGTAGGGTGATGCTCCGTGTTCTGTTGGTTGGCATTTTTCTGGCGGCAGCACCTTCGCTTCCTTCTCCAGCGCTGGCGGTCCAGCCCGACGAGATTCTCAAAGACCCGGCACTTGAAAAACGCGCGCGGGTCATCTCGCGAGACCTGCGCTGTCTGGTTTGCCAGAACCAGTCAATCGATGATTCCGACGCGCCACTCGCCAAGGACTTGCGCGTGCTTGTACGGGACCGCCTTAAAAAGGGTGAAACCAACACGCAGGTAGTCGACTTCGTCGTGTCCCGCTATGGCGAATTCGTTCTTTTGAAGCCGCGTTTTGCGCTTCATACATTGATCCTGTGGCTTGCCGCACCGCTTATTTTTTTCATCGGTGTGTTTGTGATGTTCCGGTCTTATCGCCGTCGTGCGGTGGAGGCGAAAGAATCAGGGTCGAAAAGTTTGTCCGCCAAGGAAAAACGCGACCTCAGCAAACTTCTCAAGGAAAGCTGAGGTCGGGTTGATCGAGGAGGCTCTTGCTCCTTCCTCCCGCCTGACCCATCTTAGTCGGCAAATCTATTCCACATCTGATGGAGCCGGCGCATGTCTAAATCTACCGAAAAGCTAACCTTTCCAGGCAGTTCTGGCGGGGCGCTCGCCGCGCGCCTGGATACGCCGGCAGGCAGCCCGCGCGCTTACGCGCTGTTTGCGCATTGCTTTACCTGCTCGAAGGACATATTCGCCGCTGCGCGAATTTCCGAAGCACTGGTTGAGCGTGGATTCGCGGTCCTGCGTTTCGATTTTACAGGGCTTGGAGCGAGCGAAGGCGAATTCGGAAACACCAATTTTTCGTCTAACGTCGAAGACCTCAAGAAAGCTGCAGAGTATTTGCGCGAGAACCATGCCGCACCAGAAATTCTGATCGGTCACAGCCTGGGTGGTGCAGCGGTTCTGGCCGTGGCGGGCGACGTTCCTGAGGCGAAGGCGGTTGCCACCATCGGCGCCCCGGCGGACGCAGCCCATGTGACGCACAATTTCGGTGTCAAGATTGATGAAATTGAAGAGACAGGCGTGGCAGAGGTTCAGCTGGCCGGGCGAACCTTCACTATCAAGAAGCAGTTCCTCGACGATTTGAATTCGCAGTCGGTCGATGCGCGGATCGCCAATATGCGCAAGGCGCTGCTTATCTTTCATGCGCCACGGGACTCTATCGTGGGTATCGAGAATGCGGCGGCGATCTTCCAGGCCGCGAAACATCCCAAAAGTTTCATTTCTCTCGACGATGCCGATCATCTGCTAAGCCGCCGCTCCGATGCCGTCTATGTGGCCGATGTGCTGAGCGCATGGGCATCCCGGTTTATATCGGCTGATGAGCCAACCTCGGTTCTTCCTTTCCCTGGGCCGGAGGGGCAGGTCAGCGTTGCCGAAACCCATGCTGGAAAGTTTCAGGCTGAAATTGTCAGCGGTGCCCACCGTTTCCTGGCAGATGAACCGGTCAGTTACGGCGGTCTGGATACCGGACCGAGCCCCTATGACCTGCTCTCCTCAGCGCTTGGCGCCTGCACCACCATGACGCTGCGCATGTATGCGGATCACAAGAAAGTCGACCTCGACCGCGTTGCCGTCCATGTGCGCCACGGCAAGGTTCACGCAAAGGATTGCGCGGAATGCGAGGGGCGCGAGGGCAGGGTCGACCGCTTCGAACGCGACCTCGTTATTGAAGGTGAAGTTGATGACGAGACGCGCAAGCGGCTTACCGAGATTGCCGACAAATGCCCGGTGCACAATACGCTGGAGAAAAGCTCTGTCATTGTCACCAGACTATTGGACACCGAATAGGATCACGCTCGCGATGAGTTGATCTGTTCGTGTAATTTCCGGCGAACCACCGCCTCAATATTACGAAACTTTAATCCGCTGGAAAGTCTCGCGTAACAACCGAATCCCTATTTGTAATTTCGTGAGACCACGAGACGGTCGCGGGGCACCCGCTTCGCTTCGCCGGGGAATGGTCAGGTTTAGCGCGATCTAAGACCTAAGGAAGGTAACCCACATGATCGACCAAGATACGACGTCACAGAAGGCGCGTTCTACGCACAAATTCAGCGGCAAGGCACCGCTGGCTTATGCGTTGGCGGGTGCGGTCGGCCTCGGCCTGCTCGGTGCCGCGCTTTCGCCCAGTTCCTCCACTGCAATTACCAAGGCGAATGCGGCCCAGAATACCGTGAAGACACCATTGGGCAATGCTCCGATGAGCTTTGCCGATCTGGCAGAATCTGTGAGCCCTGCCGTTGTTTCCATTCAAGTGAAGAATGGCGGCAAGAAGAGCAAAGTGGCCCGCAAGAATTCTCCGGAATTCAACATGCCGAATTTGCCAGACGGGCATCCGCTCAACGAGTTCTTCAAGAAGTTCCGCAAGGAAGGTCCTGGTGGTGATGCACGGCCGCGTCCTTCAATGGGTCAAGGCTCCGGCTTCATTATTTCCGAGGACGGATATGTGGTCACGAACCATCATGTCGTCGACAGCGCAAACAAGATCACGGTGGTTTTGGACGGCGGTGACGACTATGAGGCCGATGTCATCGGAACCGACGAGCGGACCGATCTGGCGCTGCTGAAGATCAAGTCCAAAAAGAAGTTCCAGTTTGTTGAATTTGCAGACGAGACGGCTCGCGTTGGTGATTGGGTCGTGGCTGTCGGTAACCCGTTCGGCCTCGGCGGCACGGTGACGGCCGGTATCGTTTCGGCTCACAAACGCGACATTGGCAATGGTCCCTATGACTTCCTGCAAATCGACGCGGCCGTGAACCGTGGTAATTCCGGTGGTCCTGCCTTCAGCCTGAACGGCAAGGTCGTTGGCGTCAACACGGCCATCTTCAGCCCGTCTGGTGGCAATGTCGGTATCGCGTTCGCGGTTCCGGCGAAGCTCGCCAAATCGGTTGTTGCTCAGCTCAAGAGCGAAGGCAAGGTTGCACGCGGTTGGCTCGGTGTGACGATCCAGACTGTCAGTGAAGACATGGCGGAAAGCTTCGGTCTGAAAGAGCCTCAAGGCGCCTTGGTGACGAACCTTTCGAAGAAAGGTCCTGCAGCCAAGTCGGACATGGAAGTTGGTGATCTGATCCTCAGCGTGGATGGCGAAAAGATTGAAAACTCTCGGGATTTGGCCCGCAAAATTGCGACCTATAACCCGAACAAGAGCGTCAAGATCAAAGTCCTTCGCGATGGCGATGAGCAAGACATCAGCGTCAAGCTTGGCAATTTCCCAAGCGGCAAGCAGCTTGCAGCTTTGAGCAAGGGCAACAGCGCACCTTCCAGCGACAGCGAGGAGATGGAGGGTCTCGGACTTTCGATTGCCCCTGCATCCACCACGCCAGGTGCTGGCAAGAAGGGTGTCGTGATTACGGAAGTCGATCCCGACTCCAGGGCAGCCGAAAAGGGCCTCAAAGCCGGTGACGTCATCCTGAAGGTTGGCGGCAGCGAAGTGAGCCAGCCCGACGATGTTACCAAGAGTGTGCGTAAAGCCAAGGACAAGGGCCGTGCGGCCGTCAATATGCTTGTCCGCTCGGGCGACAACCAACGGTTTATCGCTCTTCCCCTCAAGAAGGTCTAGTCTCCACGGACCTTAGACGGCACGGTCACATTGACCGTGCCGTCGCCAATTCGGTATTCATCCCATGACAATACAAGCACAAATTTCGGCGAACCATTTGGTTCAAGATATGTCTGCAACTGGGTTACACTCGGAGTCCATGCGAGTCCTTATTATCGAAGATGACAGTGAGACGGCCGCGTTTCTTGCCAAGGCTCTGAAAGAGGCCGGCCATGTACCCGATCACGCCGCTGACGGAGAGGCGGGGCTGGCGCTCGCGGAGAGCCAGGTCCACGATGTGCTTATCGTCGATCGGATGTTGCCAAAGCGCGACGGCCTTTCGGTTATCTCCCAATTGCGGGAAAACGGCATACAGACACCTGCACTGATTTTGAGTGCGTTGGGTGAAGTCGATGACCGGGTCAAGGGTTTGCGTGCCGGAGGCGATGACTACCTCACCAAACCGTATTCGTTTAGCGAACTCCTCGCGCGCATTGAGGCGCTTGCACGGCGCACCTCGCCCGAAGAGGCTGTCACCAAATACAAGGTCGACGATCTGGAGCTTGACCGGTTGACCCACAAGGTCACGCGTTCCGGCCAGCAGATCCTGCTGCAACCGCGCGAATTCCGGCTTTTGGAATATTTAATGAAGCATGCGGGTCAGGTGGTGACACGAACCATGTTGCTCGAGCATGTCTGGGACTACCACTTCGATCCGCAGACCAATGTCATCGACGTACATATCTCGAGACTGCGCGCTAAGATCGACAAGGAATTCGATAAGCCGCTTCTGCACACTGTAAGAGGCGTTGGCTATTCGATCCGCGCTGACGGTGCATAAACTCTTTCGCACCACGACTTTCCGGCTGGCCGTGGTTTTCATGGCATTGTTCGGCTCAGCGGCCGCCGGAGCCATCGGCTATATTTACTGGCAGACGAATGTACTGCTGGCACGACAGCTTGAGCAGACGATCGAAGCGGAGACGCGCGGACTGGCGGAGCAATATCGCGCCGGCGGTATTTCCAATCTGACCAAGACTGTTTCGAACCGCAGCCTGACCCCGGGCAACAGTCTCTATCTTGTTACCGACAATGAGGGCCGCCGGATTACTGGCAACCTGACGTCAGTTTCCAAAATTCTTTGGAACAGCGTGGGTCGTGTCGAATTTGTCTACAAACGCCCCAGTCAAAATGGACCTGAAGACAGGCTTGCGCTCGCAAGCGTGTTCCGCCTGCCAGGCGGATTCCGTCTTATCGTTGGGCGGGACATTGAAGATCGCCGCGTCTTCCAACGGGTCGTGCGCTCCGCCTTCTTCATCGGCCTTGGTTTCATGGCGCTGGTGGGGTTGGGTGGCGGCTGGCTCGTCAGCCGCGGCCTGCTAGCACGCATAGATGCAGTCACCGCAACAGGCCGCACCATCATGGAGGGCGATCTGACGGGACGCGTTCCTGTTAACGGGTCCGGGGATGAGCTTGACCGGCTATCCATCAACCTCAATGCCATGTTGGATCGCATAGAACAGCTCATGGCGGGTATGCAGGAGGTCTCGGACAACATTGCCCATGATCTGAAAACCCCGCTCAACCGGTTGCGCAACCGCGCTGAGGCGGCACTGCACGAGCATGGAGATGCCAAATCCTACCGGGATGCGCTGGAGAGGACGATCGAAGAGGCGGACGGGCTGATCAAGACGTTCAATGCCCTTCTCAGCATCGCGCGCCTGGAAGCGGGTACGGCGGGCAAGGCCAAGAATGAAATCGACGCTGGAGCGTTGATCCAGGATTTTGTTGAGCTCTACGAACCCACAGCCGAAGACAAAAACATGTCTCTCACTGCCAAGGTCGCCGACGATGTGCATCTCAAGGGTGACCGTCAGCTGATCGGCCAGGCCCTGGCCAATCTGATCGACAACGCAATCAAATATGGTGGGTCCAAAAAAGGTGGAAAAATAGAAGTCACCGCCGGCGATACGGGGCAAACGGTCGAGTTTTCTGTTTCCGACACAGGTCCGGGTATCCCGGAGAAGGACCGCGAGCGGGTCCTCAAGCGGTTCGTCCGACTTGAGGAAAGCCGCTCTCGCCCCGGCAGTGGCCTGGGATTGAGCCTTGTTGCAGCGGTGGCGCGGCTCTATGGCGGGTCGGTGCGCGTTGAAGATAATAAACCGGGCTTGCGCATGGTCTTGTCTTTGCCCCACAAGACCAACCACAATGGCGTGTCGCGGACGCAATAAAACCGTGCGCGGATTATTCTGCCGGTTAAGTGGCTCCAGGGGGCGAGCTTGGGAAAATTCTATGAGCGAATTTCGGCCCTTCCAAAGGTCTACGATCAACCAAAGGCCGAGCAATCGCTGGACGATCTAGCCGTAGCCATTTCGGCAGATGCATCCTTAGGCGAGCTTGGCGACTTGATCGCTGGTGATAAGCAGGTTCGTGGCCTGCTCGAAGGCATCTGTGGCGACTCTCCATACCTGACCAGCCTGATCCTTCGTGATCCCGCCTGCCTCCTCAAATGTCTCACAAGCGACCCGGCAGATTATCTGCGCCAATTGGCAGGAGCGCTCGACAAAGCAATTGCCGGTGCACCTGCACAGTCCACCGTCATGGCGTCCTTGCGCGATTACAAGCGTCGGGTTGCCCTCGGGGTTGCTCTTGCCGATATTGGCGGTGTCTGGAGTGTCAGCGAGGTAACACAGGCTCTCAGCGATGCGGCAGACCATTCGGTTGCTTGTGCTGTGCGTGCGCTTCTTGCCGATGCCGCCCGCACAGGCGACTTGCTGCCCGCCAATCCGCAAGCACCTGACGAGGGGTGTGGATACTTTGTCCTTGGTATGGGTAAGCTCGGGGCGGGAGAGCTGAACTTTTCCTCCGATATTGATCTCATTGTCTTTTTCGATGCCGGACGTGTACCGCTCAAGGAGGGGGTCGATCCGGCTTCCTTTTTCGTCCGATTGACTCGCGACCTCGTGCGCCTGCTTCAGGAGCGCACAGCAGAGGGGTATGTCTGGCGTACCGATTTGCGACTGCGCCCTGATCCCGGTGCTACGCAACTGGCGCTCTCGACCGATGCCGGTCTCGCCTACTATGAGAGCTTCGGTCAGAACTGGGAGCGGGCAGCTCTCATTAAGGCGCGGACCATTGCCGGCGATATCGAAGCCGGGCAATCCTTCCTAGAGCAACTGAGCCCGTTCATCTGGCGCCGCTATCTG
The DNA here is from genome assembly GCA_002352635.1 of Hyphomicrobiaceae bacterium UBA2767. Taxonomy (GTDB): domain Bacteria; phylum Pseudomonadota; class Alphaproteobacteria; order Rhizobiales; family Methyloligellaceae; genus UBA2767. Next base: position 32,217 of record DEIT01000080.1, read on the forward strand.
GACTTTGCCGCCGTAGCAGACATTCACGCCATGAAGCGCCGGGTTCATGAATTCAAGGGTCATGCGCAAATTGCCGTTGCCGGCCACGACGTAAAACTTGGCCGAGGTGGTATTCGGGAAATTGAATTTTTCACGCAAACACAACAACTTATCGCCGGAGGAAGACAGGTTGATCTAAGAACGCCGCAAACCCTTGTCACTCTCCAGCGATTGGCGGCACAAGGCTGGATAGATGTCGAGGCCGCGGAGAAGTTGAGCGAGGCCTATTGTTTTTTGCGCCATGTTGAACATCGGCTGCAGATGATTTCCGATGAGCAAACCCACAAGATCCCGGCTGGTCCGGAAGAACTCAACCGTGTTGCCTGTTTCTGCGGGTTCGAAACAGCGGAAGCCTTTTCGACCGCGCTTGTCGAGCGGTTCGAAACCGTGCAACGCCACTATGATGCCCTGTTTGCGCGGCTCCCCGATGTTGGTGGCAAGGATCGGGAACCGGTTTTTCGCGGTGATGATGACTCCCCTGAAACATTTGCCGCTTTGTCGGAGTGTGGGTTCAATGATCCGGAAGCCGTCATAGAGATCATTCGCGGTTGGCAATCAGGCCGCTACGCGGCGACCCGCAGCCAGCGGTCGCGCGAGGCGGTCGCCGACATTCTGCCTGAACTGATCGAGGCAGTGTCGGCAACGGACGACCCTGGTGCCGCCTTAATATCCTTTGACAGATTCTTGTCGGAACTGCCTGCGGGCGTACAGTTGTTCTCGCTGCTGCGCTCAAACACCAGCCTCCTTCGGCTTCTTGCCGATATCATGGGAACTGCGCCAAGACTCGCGCGGGTGCTAAGCCGTCGTAGCCGGATACTCGATGCGGTACTGGACCCGGGCTTCTTCGGCGATTTGCCAACACCAGATACGCTCCAACCGTTGATAGTGCAGGAATTGGAGCAGGCACAGGATTACGAAGATTGCCTCAACCGGGCACGCCGGCTTGGTCAGGAGCAATCTTTCCTGGTCGGCGTTCGGGTGCTCTCGGGAACCATCGGTGCGGATCAGGCCGGCGGTGCCTATGCCTGTCTGGCACAGTCCTTCATTGAAGCGCTGCAGGAACAAGTCGAGCAGGAGATCATTCGGCAGCACGGCCGCATCGGAAGTGGGGAGGCGGCGGTGATTGCCATGGGCAAGCTCGGTGGTCGTGAAATGACGGCTGCGTCTGATCTTGACCTGATCATTGTCTACGACTTCGATGAAGACGCAGGCGCTTCTGACGGCGCGCGCCCCCTTATGGGGGGGCAGTATTACGCGCGCTTCACACAAAGGCTGATTAGCGCGCTTTCAGCCCAAACGGCGGAGGGAAGCCTGTATGAGGTAGACATGCGCTTGCGCCCCTCTGGGCAATCAGGTCCGGTGGCAACGCACCTCGATGGTTTCATCAGCTATCAGCGCAATGAAGCCTGGACGTGGGAACATTTGGCTTTGACCCGGGCTCGGGTCATTTCTGGTCCGAAATCCCTCGTTGGCAAGGTTGAACGTGCTATTCGCGATGAACTTACCGTGCCCCGCGATAGGACAAAGGTTGTTGCAGACCTGCAAAACATGCGGGCGCGGATTGATAAGGAAAAAGGCACAGAAGACTATTGGGACCTGAAACAGGTGCGCGGCGGGCTGGTCGATCTTGAGTTTATTGCTCAGTTTCTGCAGCTGGTTACGGCGCATGAAAATGCCGACATATTGGATCAGAATACGGCGAAGAGCCTTGAGAAACTTGCTGCCGCCGGCGCGCTTTCGCCAAATGATGCGCAGTTGCTTATCCCTGCGGCCCACCTGTATCACAATCTGACACAGGTTCTGCGCCTGTGCCTGGAACGGCCATTCCAAGCGGAATCTGCTTCCACCGGTCTGAAGGACTTGCTGTCGCGCGCGGCAGAAATGTCTGATTTCCGGCAACTCGATGCGCGTCTCTCGGAAACGGTGCGACAGGTCCGCGACGCCTATGAGCGTATCGTCGTTTAATCGGCTTTCAGCAACCGATCTTTTTGCGACGGACGTTCGCGCTTCTATCCGTAAGACTTTATAGGACGCCCGAAGGGGAGCCGGTGCAGTCTTGAGGATTCTGCAGGGAGAACTGAAGATGGCTATTAGCGCATTGAAGTTTATCGGTTTGGCGCTCGGCGCGGTCACACTCGGCGTGTTGAGCGCGAGTTTCGCGTTTGGGCAGTTTGGACCGGGGCAGTCAGGTTATGCGGCTCTGGGAACAACGGGCTGGATCGCCAGAGCGGATACCAATAATGACGGTGCGATTTCGTTGGATGAAGCCAAAGCCCTGCGAGGAACTCGCTTCACTTGGTTTGACCTGAATGACGATGGCAAGGTCACGAAGGATGAAATGCCGCGCTTTATGGGCCATATAATGTGGAGAAATTAACGATCATCCGCACGGAGATGAATAAGCGTGCCATCAGACGATGCGAAGCCGGACCGGGCCGGTACCCGATCCGGAGCGTCGCAAGGCGAGGCAAGACAAGCCGATCAGGCATTGATGGAGCGGGTTTCGCAAGGCGATGCCCAAGCCTTTCAGCAACTCGTCGATTCCGGCATCGATCGCGTTCTTGCTGTGGCACGTCGGACTCTGGGCGACGAAGCGGAAGCGGAGGATATCGCTCAGGAAGTGTTTCTTCGGCTGTGGCGTCAGGCGGACCGGTGGGAAGGTGGGCGTGCTCAGGTGTCAACCTGGCTTTACAGGGTAACAGTGAATGCGTGTATCGATCGGCTTCGTCAGAGAAAAGAAGAAACCGGTGGAGAAGTGCCGGAGATGACGACAGAGGCAACGCAACAACAAACGATGGAAGAAGAGGATTTGCGGGATACGATGGACGCAGCCCTTCAAGGGCTGCCTGAAAGGCAGCGATTGGCTCTGGTGCTGTTCCATTACGAAAATATGACCATGAGCGCAGTTGCCGAGACTATGGACGCCAGCGTCGAAGCTGTGGAATCTCTGTTGGCGCGCGGACGTCGTGCGCTGAAAAGCAGCTTGCGGTCAGAATGGAAGGCGTTGCTGCCGGATGTGCCGGAATGAAAAGCGAGAACCGGATTTGAATATGGAAAAGGATACCAAAAAAGATTTAGCGAGGCTTTCGGACCTTTTGGATATTTACGGTCCTGACGCTAAGCGCTGGCCGGAGGCCGGTCGCGATGAACTGCAATCGCTTTTGCAATCGCATCCTGAAGGCAGGCGGATGTTGCGGGAAGCACAAGCACTTGCTCAGGTCATGGATGCGGCACCTTCGATGACCGCGAGCACAAACCTCAAAGCGGGTATTGTCGCGGCTGCCGTAGGGAGCAAAGATCGTGAAGCGCGGGTGGTTCCTATTGCTTCGGGTCGGAAGCGCCGCGGTTCAACCGCGAATACACAGAATCTGGGCAGGTTATGGCCGGCCGCCGCACTGGCAGCGTCGTTTGCTGTTGGTCTATATCTCGGAGTTTCCGGGATCGGAGGTCAGACGTTTGATGATGCAATCCAGTTCGCGGCACTCAGCTCAACAGTAAGCGATACCGATACCGACTCATGGCTCGACAATGGAACCGGCGGCTTTGCTGAGGATTTGCTGTGACGGCTGGTCAAAAGGAAGATCCAAGCACTGGCGCACCGCGGAAACGACGGTGGCTGATACCGCTGGTCATTGTTTCTGTCGGATTGAACCTGCTTTTCGTTGGATTGGTCGCAGGAAGAATGTGGGCCGGATTCCATGGGCCTCCAGGCTCACCGCATCGCATTGTTACGCGTGCCGTCGAGAAGTTCTCCGCCAAGCTGCGTGGGCCCCAAAAAAAACACGCTCGCGAGCTGCTTGACCGCCAACGTGAAGGCAACAAGGCCTTGGGGAAAAAACTGCGGAAAGCCCGCAAGGATGCAAAGGCTGCTGCGTTGGCGGTGACCTACGACGAGGGCAAGCTTGCCGCCGCGCTGAAGCGTTTGCGGGAGATCCGCACCAGTCAGCACCAGGCAATGCATGAAATGGTGCTGGAATTGCTCAAAGACCTGTCACTGGAAGAGCGGAAAATCTTGTTGCGCTACGTACGTGCAGGCTTCAGGCCTCATCGCCGTTGGGATCGCCCTCGCAATGGCCCAAAAGAGAATGGAGCACCCCGAGGCCAATAGGGCAATTGCACCTGTCTCCGCTGATGTCAGGCGGCATCGACATTCACGGAGGACAAGATTGGCTTGAGTGGCAGATGACAAACGACCATCGTTCCGTCGGTCTCGCTGCTCTTGATCTCGAATTTCCCACCATGCATTTCTACCAGCGAGCGTGAAATCGCCAGTCCGAGGCCGCTGCCGCGGTGGCTCTTGGTCAACTGGTTCTCAACTTGCTCGAACGGTCGTCCTAGCTTGCCAAGCTCTGTGTCCGGTATGCCGATACCCGTATCGGTTATCGTAATCTTGGCGTGATCCTTCGCTTTGGCAAGGCGGACTGTGACCTTTCCATTTTCCGGTGTGAATTTCACAGCATTCGACAGAAGGTTCAGCAAAATCTGTTTTACAGCTCGCCTGTCGGCTCGCATCTTGAGTTCTTTGAGACCTACCTTTTTAACCTCGATTGACCGCTCCGATGCAGCAGGCGCAACGACACGTATGCTGTCGTTGATGATTTCTCCGGCATCGAGAGATTTTACGTCCAGGTTGAGCCGTCCGGCCTCGATTTTCGACATGTCGAGCACGTCATTGATAACTTCCAGCAGGTATTTGCCACTTTCATGGATATCCTTGGCGTATTCGACATACTTCTGGTTCCCGACGGGGCCAAACAGGCCGTTCTCCATCACTTCCGAAAAGCCGATGATCGCGTTCAGCGGTGTTCTCAATTCGTGGGAGATATTGGCGAGAAATTCTGACTTAGCCTGGTTCGCGGCTTCTGCGCGGTTTTTCTCCAAGGCGTATTTCTCCATCAAATCCACAAGCTGCTGCTTTTGCTGCTCGAGTTCGCGTCGAGAATGCCGCAAGTCGGTAATGGTGGCCTTGAGTTCCTGTTCGCTCTTTTGCTGATGCTGCTGGCTCCGTTTGAGCGAGGTAATATCGGTGCCGACGCTGACGTATCCTCCATCATTTGTGCGCCGCTCATCGATGTGCAGCCAGTTTCCATCTTCGAGTTGTGCCTCATAGGTATGTGCACCTGAAGACTTGTTATCGCTCACAGTGACCTGTGAACGAACAATGGGGGCGGCTGCCGCGGCAATGACGCGCTCATAGGGCGTACCGGGCACAACGACATCGTCATTGAGATTGTAAAATTGCTTGTATTTGCTGTTGCACATAACCAGCCGATTGTCCGTATCCCATAGGACGAAAGCTTCGGAAATGGCCTCGATGGCGTCATGGAGACGGGCGTCGTGAATGGTTCCTGCCTGGTCGCTTTTCTCAACATGACCCTGGGGGGAAA
>DEIT01000080.1:37741-52492 GCA_002352635.1 Hyphomicrobiaceae bacterium UBA2767
TCGTCGCGATGGATTGCAGCGGCGATCTCACGGAAGGGCAGAACGGCCTCCCCTGAATCTCTTCCGAGAAGTTCGCTCATGGAGCGCGAGAGACGCACGTGACCGCGAGCCACGTTCCAGTCCCATAGACCAATGCTGGCCTTGTCGAAGGCGATATCCAGATCGTCCCTCGCAGAAGCCATTGCTGTCTCGGCGCTGTGCGCGCGTTCGGAAAGCCAGCGAAAGCTTGCCCCCAGGAGCAGCAAGATAATTGCCGCAGTAACGGTTATTGTGGTGCCAACTGCCGATTCCTGGCGCCAAACTTTGAGTGCCTGGTTCGTCGGTTGCACGAGTGCGATCTGACTGTCTGAATCCGGAACGTTCCGCACGGTCACCAGCGCCCTGCGGCCGTCTGTCAGGGTAATCTGGAGAACACCTGCCCGGGCACCGAAGAATGTCAGTGGCTGGTCAGTGCCCAGAATCTGCAACAGCGTCCGACCATCAGTCTGTACGGTAATGGGAGCCACCGCGCGGATTGAGCCTGACTCATCAGCGAGTAACACCCGACGCCCATCAAGCGTTGCACCGGCAGGCAAGCTTTCGGCCAGCCGGTTTTGCCAGTCAGCATGTTTTGATGTGTTTACCTGCAGGTTCGCGGCGATAGTGTCGCCGATCAGGGTCAATCGAGCACGAGCGTCCTCGGTGGCCACGCGTTTGCCATAGGTGAAATGAGCAAAAATGCCGACAAGCAGAGTTGCGACAAATAAAATCAGAAGATACGGAATGAGACGGCGAAGCGTTCGTTCCGAGAGATATTTTTCAAGTGTTTTTACGCCGAACCGATTCAAGAATCTGCTCGCCTGAAGCGAAATATCGCTCCGGCGCGCGGTCTGAGCCCGCGCCATATTATGCCCCCTCTAGTGTTCACTCCACCTGTTGAACCGGAGGTGTGCCGCATCTCCGAATCACTTCCTCAATTGATTCGAAAACTGGGTCGCTTGTCCAGAAAGAATATGTGGAGAACCTGTGGGGCAATTTGCGCAGGGGACCCGATATGCTCGAGAGAATTCAGCGAGCTAGTCTAGGGTTTTTGTAACGATTTCATATAGATCACGCGATAGATTGTCACGCGAAGCGATGCGTTGAAGTTCAGTTTTGGCCAACTGTTGCCGACCGGCCTCAAGCATTCGCCAGCTCTTGAATGCACCGAGCATGCGAGCAGAGACCTGAGGGTTGAACGTGTCGATCTCAAGGACCGCTTCCGCCACAAGCCGGAATCCGGCGCCGTCCGAGCGGCAAAACCCGGTCGGGTTCATATTGGCGAAGGCTCCGATCAGTGCACGGACTTTGTTGGGATTCTTCAGCGAGAAGAGTGGATGGCTGGTGAGCGCCTGAACACGTTCTGGCGCATCAGATAGGCTGGATACGGCCTGCAGCGCGAACCATTTGTCGATTACCAGATGATCGTCATTCCATTTTCTATAAAAGTCTTCAAACGCGGCTTCCCGGCGTTCCCCGACCATTTGCGCAAGAACACCAAGGGCCGCAATCATGTCGCTCATATTGGTGGCAGCCTCATAGTGCCGGCTTGTGCGCTCCAAGTCGCTTTCTTCTCCAGAAGCGGCGAGCATCGCCAACGACGCATTACGCAAGGCGCGCTTGCCAGCATCTATGGCTTCAGGAGAATAGAGGCCGGGTACCTCATTTGTTTCGTAGAGATCGAGTAAATCACCGTGCAGGCTACGGGATATCTCACGCCTGAGCCACTCGCGCGCGCGGTGGATTGCATCCGGGTCCACGTCTTTTCCTATCTCGCGCGCTACATCTGACTCACTTGGCAGTTTCAGTGCTTCAGCCCGATAAGCCGGCTCGAGTGCCTCGTCGCGCAAGGTCGTCCCGAGAGCCGCAGCGAATGCAGATCCGGACGCCGGTGTTTCTCCGCGCCTGAAATCGGCTGCAGCGGCGGTGAGGACCCGCAGGGCATAACTCTGCCCGGCCTGCCAGCGGTTGAACTGATCGCTATCATTGGCCATCAGGAATTCCAGATCACGTTCCGACAGATTGGCGGTGAGCTTCACGGGAGCTGAGAATCCTCGAAACAGCGAAGCGACCGGAGATGAGGGGATTTCGGTAAAACGAAAAACCTGTTGCTGCTCGCGCAGGTGAATGAGTCCGTCAGCGATCTCTTCACCCGACTCCAGCCGCAACGGCAGATCGTCACCGTTCTGGCCAAGAAGTCCCAGCTTGAGCGGGATATGCAAAGGCTGTTTCTTCGGCTGGCCGGGCGTTGCGGGTGTTAGCTGACTGACATCCAGTTCGGCGACCTTCGTGGCCGCATCATAGGACAATGACGCCACGACTTCTGGTGTGCCTGCCTGATTGTACCAGCGCATGAATTGATCAAAGTTGGCGTTAGTCGCTTCGCTCATACACTCGATGAAGTCTTCAATCGTGGACGCGTCGCCATCGTGGCGTTCGAAATACAGATCCATACCGGCCCGAAAGCCATCACGGCCCACAATCGTCTCTATCATCCGGCACAGTTCAGCGCCTTTTTCGTAAACAGTCGCCGTGTAGAAATTGTTGATCTCCATATAGGAATCCGGGCGTACCGGATGTGCGAGCGGACCACCATCCTCTGGGAACTGATGCGTTTTCAGCATGCGCACATCATTGATCCGCTCCACTGGCCGGGAGCGTAAATCTGACGTGAATTCCTGATCGCGGTAAACCGTGAGCCCTTCTTTCAGACACAGCTGAAACCAGTCACGGCAGGTGACCCGGTTGCCTGTCCAGTTATGGAAGTACTCATGTGCGATGACCGCCTCTATGGCTGCGTAGTCGGCATCGGTCGCAGTTTCTGGGCGGGCCAGGATGAGCTTGTCGTTGAAGATGTTCAGGCCCTTGTTTTCCATTGCCCCCATGTTGAAGTCGCTCACCGCGACAATCATGAAGACATCAAGGTCGTACTCGCGGCCGAATCGCTCCTCGTCCCATTTCATGGATCGCTTGAGTGACTCCATCGCCCACTCACAACGATCCTGCGAACCGGGTTCCACATAGATCAGCAGATCGACGTTGCGGCCGGATGACGTAGTAAAAGTATCTTTCACGCACTCAAGCGCGCCGCCGACCATTGCAAACAGGTAACTCGGTTTGGGATGCGGATCTTCCCAGATCGCAAAATGACTGCCGGTCTGATCGGGTTCCCGTTTTTCGACAAGGTTGCCGTTGGCAAGCAGGACAGGTGCGATGTCATAGTCCGCCTGCAGCCGCGTCGTATAGCGCGACAAGACATCGGGCCTGTCGAGGAAATATGTGATGCGGCGGAATCCCTGCGCCTCGCACTGGGTGCAGAAGATATTGCGTGACCGGTAGAGCCCGGAAAGAGCAGTGTTGGCTTCCGGATTGCAATAGGTGGTGATCTCGAGCTCGAATGGCGTGTCAGGCATGCCGGGGAGGGTGAGGTTTGCATCGCTCTGCGAGAATTCGGAAGCTTCAAGCTTTCTGCCGTTCAGGCGCACGTCGTCAAGCCCCAACGCTTCGCCGTCCAGCGTCAGCACCTGTGAGTTTGTCATCGACGCTGGATTTGGTCTGACCTGCAGGCGAGATCGCACCCGTGTTGCTGTGGGGTGCAGGTTCACGTCCAACGCCACCGTATCGATCAGGAATTCGGACGGCGTGTAGTCCTTCAGGTAGATTGTTTGCGGTGTTGGTTCATCCATGACGGTCTCAAAAGGGTTATTGGGAGAAGGGCCGGACCCGCTGTTTAGAGCGTGAAGAAGGTGATGGCAAACCCGGGTGTAAAATGGGTTTCAGATCCCAACCGACCGACCGGCCACCAATGCGGTCTCCATACGTATGCCCATGTGTTTAACCGCGGGCAATTGAACGTCCTGGAAGCGGCGATGGACCGCAAGAGTCGCCATCGCGTTCGTGATAGGTTGGACGGAGATATGTTATATTTCAGATGCTTGTAAGGCATCGGGTGCACTAGGAGATCAATCAAGTCAGATTAGTTCGGCTTGACGCGGTATTCCTTCACCACCTCGGGATCGGGATCACGCCCAAGCCAGCCAATTGAGCTGACCACATGCGAGTGTCTCCGACGGCTGCGTGGAGAAACACAACGGGATCGCCGTTGCCAGAAACTTCCGCATGGAGGGTCGCAAGGCCAGTCAAAATAGATTGGTTCGAAGTCATCTTATGTCCCTATCTTTGGATGAACGGGCGATCAGAGGTCGAGGAATAGACCAAAATACAACACCGTACTGATGGCAGCACGCGGAGATCTGTGCCACGAACAACCTTAGTGGATATCGCTTGTTGGCACTTTGCGGACATCAATTGCCATCTTCGCATATGTCTGCTTGCTGCAGTAAAGCGGACATTTCGAGAAGAGCATTGTGCGTATCAAGCGGACTTTCCGGTCTAGGGTCCGTTTGTTGCGGCGTTTTCAACCGTGCTGAGGGCAGAGGAGTAGCCGTCAAAATTGGTGCATTCGGCCATCTGTTTCGTGCGCGCTGCGTGTGCACCAAGAACTCGGACAAGTTTGACATGGCTAAGGCTGGCTATGTATGGACTGCGACCTTGGACGCGATTTCCCCACAGCTCATAAAAGTGGATCGCCGGTTCTCCGTGGCGCCCATGATGGTGTGGACGCAAAGTTTCTAGATTTCAGATGGTTACAAAGTCGCGTGTGCAATATGTGCGCACCAAGAGATTAAACGAAATCCACTGTGGTCCAGCGCCGTCAAACCGATAGCAATAGGCGGCTTTGGATGGAATCGAACTGGCACGTGATTTTCGTGCAGCTGGTCCGCTCTTGAGCGGGAAGGGGACACTCTGGGCAGCACACACCGACTTCTATTTTTGACCCGAAGCGGATGTCCGCAGTCACTAGTCAAATTCAAATTGGAACAAATTGGTGATAGGCGTGAAACTGAAGGATCGGCGCACGCTGTGTTGTTATTTCAGCATTTCGGACAAATGCTCGTGTCCGGCGGCGTGGGCGATGTCGATGGCTTTTTCGCGTTTGTTGTTCCGTCGCCCCGGATCTGCCCCTTTTCCAAGGAGAAATTTCACGACCTTCTCACGCCCGGCGCGCGCTGCAAACATGAGTGCAGTGTAGCCGTAACGGTTTTTCCAGCTGATATCGGCTTCTGCCTTGAGAAGCTGGCGAAGAAGGTCAACGTTCCCGAACTTCGCCGCCAGCATAAGGGCCGTATTGCCGCTCGCTGAAACCATGTGGACGTCGGCACCAGCATCAATCAATTGCCTTGCGCATGCACCATTCCCGCGCTCGAGTGCCCTTAGCAGGGGCGCATTTCCATTGGCACCAACTGGCCCGGTGGATGCGCCGTGAGCAAGAAGGACACCGACCGCGTCAACACTGCCTCTATCTGCGGCAAACCAGAGTGCTGTCCGCCCCTGCCTGTCAAAGGCGTTGACCGCAGCCCCCTTCGCGAGCAGTGCCAGCAAGAGCTCCCTGCTTCCCAGCATCGCCGCCTTCATGAGGATGGTTTGCCCACCGTCAGAAAGCCGACTTATGTCGGCACCGGCACGGATGAGGCGTAATGAAGGCTCGACGTGCCCGTCTTCGATCCCTCTCTCAAGTGCTGAGCGGCCGCGATCGTCCGAAATATTCAAATCGGCGCCTGCACTAACGAGATAGCGCACGATCTCCGCGTGTCCCGCTGCAGCGGCGAAAAGGATGGGGGATTGCTCAGCCCTTGCCGGGTTTACGTCTGCGCCCACCGCTATCAGCAATTGACTGATCTCCCCACGACCCGCCTGCGCCGCGAGCGCCAGTGCGCTGTGCCCCTCGGAGTCAATGGCATTGAGATCAGCCGTTTGACCAATGAGCTCCCTGACCACTTCGATTTGACCGCGTGACACCGCATCCATAAGCGCGGTCCGGCCATTGCGTGTTGCCTTTTGCGCTGAGCTAGGACTGATCCTCGTTTTTGGCTTCGAGGTCTGTACCGCAGTTCGATTAACTGACGGTTCTGGCCGAGTAGATGACGGCCTGTTTTCACGGGCGCTTTGTGATTGCCGGGCCTGCGAAAGCAGTTGGGCCGCTCGCGCATGCCCTTGTTGTGCGGCCTTGTCGAGCCATGTCAGTCCAACAGTGACATCCCGGTCCGTTCCTGCGCCCGACAGGTACATTTTCCCCACACTATACTGTGCTTTTGAGTGGCCCTTCTGCGCGGCAGCGTGCATCCACCGAAAGGCAAGTTTCAGATCCTTGGAGACGCCCTGACCTGCCCGGTAAAGCGCGGCTAGCCTGTACTGCGCCTCCCTCGACCCACTATCGGCGGCGTTTTGGAGCAGCGATACGGCGCTCGAATAGTCCCGATGTCGAATTGCGGTATCAACCTGCTTTAAAGCGCTGGTCTCATTTGCAACCTGGGCCTCGGCGGGCGTGGTGACGAGCAACACAATGGCTGCAACGAGAACCGTTGACCGAGTGGATTTTATTCTGGAGTTAGGCGGTTCCATGCTTGGTCTCCACCTGGATGCCGATGGTTTTCAGAAATCCTGTCGGTAGAATCCCGCCTGCGCAAACAACAACGGCATCGTTCCTGCCGATAATTCTTTTCCCGGCCTTCTCGAGTTCTGCATCATGATTTCCGATACGTTTGACGTTCGACTCGAACAGGACGCTCAGCCGGCCCTCTCTCCTAGCCTTTTCGATCCTTTGCCTGTTTTTGAGTTTGGCGCGTGAGAAAGAGTCGTTTCTGTAGGACAGGGTAACGGTCGTGCCCGGTTCCTCCGCGATGCTTGCCGCAGCTTCAAGTGCGCTATCACCTCCGCCGACGACAAGCACATGCTTCCCACGATATTGCTCGGGGTCGACAAGCCGGTAAACAACCTTCGGCAGCTCCTCACCTGGCACACCCAGCTTGCGCGGTGTTCCGCGCCTGCCGATAGCCAGGAGAACCGAGTTTGCGTGATATCGCCCCCGCGTTGTTCGGACTTCAAAACCATCACCAGCCGCGGCAATATCTTCCACCCGTTCCTCATAATTGATTTTCAAGCCTGACTTCTGCTCAGCGGATTGCCAGAAGGACAGCAATTTTTCCTTGCTGATTTCACGAAAGTTCATTTTGCCGACAATTGGCAATTTGGCGGGCCGGGTCATAACCAGCTTGCCACGCGGGAAATGGGAAACCGTGCCACCAAGACTGTCCTGCTCGACGGTGACAAACCGCATATTGTGCTGCATCGCTGCAAGGCTTGCCGAAAATCCGGCTGGGCCCGCTCCGATTATCACAAGATCCAGCCGCTCTGAACCAGCGGAACTATTGCAGGCTCGTATTGATTCCACGGCCTGGCGCCCTTGCTCAATCGCATTGCCGATCAATCCCATGCCGCCAAGCTCGCCGGCGATATACATGCCGGGCACATTCGTCTGAAAATCGGGTCCAACATGAGGAATGTCCACGCCTCGTTTCTCGGTGCCGAATACCAGGGATATGGCACCGGTCGGGCAACTGGCCTTACACGCTCCATGGCCGATACATTGCGTGGGTTCGATCAGGACTGCCTTCCCATCTATCAGCCCGAGAATCTTTCCTTCAGGACACGCACTCACACAGGCGCCACATCCAAGACACTTTGCGGGGTCGATCAGTGGGTGAAGAGATGCGGGCTCTGTCAGACCCGATTTGATCGCCTCCTCACGGGTCGCGAGGCTGGCCTGTTCGTGTTTTCTTCGGACCAGGAAATACAACAACCAAATCGCCAAAAGCGGCGCGGCGTATGCAAAAATCATCGGTTTCATATGCGAATTCCGGACAACGTGATTATGGAAGGGCGGTTGTGCCTGGGGTTACGCCGAAAGCCTTCGCTTTCCGCAGGACCTCCTGTTTGACGTCCGGACGCTTGCTAAAGATGTCGATGGCCCGGCGGAGCGCGGCCTGAGCCTTGTCCGGTTCCTGCAGCACCATGCGGGAGCGGATCAGCCGGACCCAACCCTCGGCATCGTCGGGAGAGCTCTCCAGCCGACTGGCTAGACGCTGGACCATTCCGCGGATCATCTCACTTCGCGCTTCCGGAGAGAGATCCAGGGCCGCGCGGACATCCTCGGCATCGGGCCCTTTGGCCGCCTCAGCCTGATTGCCTGCGCGCGGGGCGACTGACAGTCGATGGCTTACATCCTCTCCAATCTCGTTGGCGAGCGACAATATCCGCGTCCTCAACTCACCCGACCAGTCTTGGATGTTTGGATATTCCCGCAGAAGCGCTTCCCAGTCTTCAAGTGCTCCCTTTTTGTCGTTGTTCAGCGTTTTCGCCAGGGCGACATAAAACCGGGCTTCACGGTCAGACGGATCAAGCTTTAGTGCCTGGGAAAAAGCGGCGTTCGCCTTGCTGGTTATCTTGCCGCCAGAGGATTTGACAAGCGCGGCGCCATATTCCGATTGCCAGGACGCCTTGTCGGGGCGCAATGCGATAGCACGCGAATAGGCGTCGATAGCCTCACGATATCTGTTTGTATGGAAATATGACCAACCCAGCATCCGCCAGTCGTTGGCGTTGTCGGGAGCGCCCTCAAGCCGCGCGGCAAGCCTTTCGATCATGACGTCGACGCCGGGCAAAGACCGTTCTTTGTCCGGTATCGGGCTCTGTGGCAGGACCGACCTATCGGTGTTCTGCGCATACATCACCAGGTCACTGATGACGGTATCCGTTTGAGCGGGCAGTTTGTCGATTGTGCTTTCTTGCTGTTTGCCGCTGGCCAAAACATTTTGGGCATGGGTCACAGGTCCCAATTGGCCGTGTGTTGCCAGGATCATAGCGACACCTGCAACCAACATTGTGCAGATGATCAACAGACCACGCGGCAACGTCACGGTACCGGTATCCGTCGTCGCCCTCTGCCACCGATGAACGAGGAAGAAAGCTACCAGGGTCGCGGAAATTGTAGCGATGGTAAGGACCAGGATTAAGGTTGTAACGGTCATTGTGGCATGCCCTTTCAGCGCACAAAAAACAGGCCCCAGCCCGTAAACCTCAAGCAACGACAACGACTGAGAGAGCAAAATATTCCGCAGTTGAAAAAATATTTTTTTGCACCTTTGAGAAAGGCATTTTCGCCACGAAACGGCCCGTTTTGGCCGACCTGATGACTTCGCGATATGGGGCGGATTTTCGTTTCTGGCGACATCAGCTGGTCTCTGCCCCGCCAATCAAAGGGCTCGGCAAGCACAATGGCCGACATCGTTTCAGGTGATCTGCATACTCGGGACCAGTCTTTGACGGTGCGGGGGGTAGAAGGGCGACGGCTCCCTCAGAAGAGGCCTCCACTGACGCCACCGACTCCGAGGAAAATTGCTGACTATTCGAAACAGCCACTTCATTCCGTTGGCACCTTGGCATTCGCCATCGCCATCGCCGTGCTGCTGCTGATTGGTTGGCAGAACCGACATGAGAATTATCTGACACCGGAAGAAGGCTTTGGCTATCAACTCGGCATTTCCGGCGCAGTCATGATGCTTGTTTTGCTCCTCTATCCGCTTCGCAAGAAACTTCGGCTGTTTGGCAGATTGGGCAAAGTATCTCACTGGTTCAGAATGCACATGTTCCTGGGCATCGTGGGTCCGGTTCTGATCCTGTTTCACGCGAATTTCAAACTCGGCTCCGCAAATAGCAGCATTGCACTCATCTCTATGCTCACCGTCGCGCTTAGCGGTCTTGTTGGCCGCTTTATCTACACGCGTATCCATATGGGGCTTTATGGGAAAAAGGCACGCCTTGCGGAGATCCTGGCCGATACGGATGCATTGAAGCGGACGATCGGCGCCGACGTGAATGATTTCGCTTCTATCGAGCGCGACCTGCGAACCTTTGAGGACAGGTTTCTTGTTCCGTATCGGGGATTGTTGGCTGGCGCGTTGGCGGCGCTGCTGTTCGGGCTCAGGACGTATCTTTGCCGCAGGTTGATATTGCGCCGCGCTCGCGCGATCGTGCGCGCTCAGGCACAGACATGGGCATGGAACCGCCAAGAGCAACGGGCCCGGCTAGGCGCTGTTGAAATTCACCTGTCAGAGTATTTCGCGGCGGCACGCAAATCGGCACATTTTGCTTTTTACGAGCGGCTATTTTCCGTTTGGCACGTGCTGCACCTGCCTATGTTCTTCTTCCTGATTTCCGCAACGATTGTCCATATCGTCGCGGTGCATCTGTATTGAGAGATGGTGGCCGTGCGTGGACTGTACCGCTGGGTCGTAATTGCCGTCTGCATGATTTCTTTCAACGGGCCGGTTCACGCCCAGAACGTATTCGAGAAATTGGTGATGCCTGGCCCGCTCATTGAGGGACACGCCAAGTTTGAGAAGGAATGCAGCAAATGCCATAGGCCCTTTTCAAAGAAGTCACAGTCTCGTCTGTGCCGCGATTGCCATGAGAGGGTCAACGCCGACATGGAGAAGGCTGTCGGCTTTCATGGCTTGCGCAAGGACATCGCCAAGACCGATTGCAAGCATTGCCACACAGATCATGTTGGCCGGGATGCCGACACTAACGGACTCGATCCAGAAGCGTTCGACCATCATTTCACGGACTTTCCGCTGGCCGGCGCGCACAAGCCTCTCACATGCGATGCCTGTCACAAGCCGAAAGCCAAATTCAGGGATGCCCCAAGCGACTGTGCGAATTGCCACAAGGAGGATGAGCCGCATAAAGGTCGTCTCGGTCAGAAATGCGATACCTGTCACAGTGTGGACAACTGGCGTGACACCAAACCCTTCGATCATGAAAAGACCAAATTTCCACTTGTTGACGCCCACAAGAAAGTCGGCTGCAAGCTGTGTCATGCCGGGGAAATCTACAAGGATCTGCCAACCACTTGCGTAGCCTGTCACCGGCTTCAAGATGTTCACGACGGCAAGCGCGGGGACAAATGTGAGACCTGCCATTCATCAAAGGATTGGAAGACCAACCACTTCAACCACGACAGGGAAACGAAGTTCCCGTTGCGGGACAAGCACCGCGAGGTAAAATGCGTCAGTTGCCACAAGGGTGCGATGTATACGGAGAAAATTTCGACCAAATGTATCTCCTGCCACCGTAGCGATGACGTGCATGCTGGGCAGCTTGGATCAGTGTGTTCCGAATGCCACAATGAAGCTGGATGGCGCCAAACAACCACATTCGATCACGATGTCACCCGCTTTCCT
This sequence comes from Hyphomicrobiaceae bacterium UBA2767, assembly GCA_002352635.1. Lineage (GTDB taxonomy): Bacteria > Pseudomonadota > Alphaproteobacteria > Rhizobiales > Methyloligellaceae > UBA2767. Next base: position 48,901 of record DEIT01000080.1, read on the forward strand.
CTAATCGGTCAGCATACCGCCGTCCCTTGCGAGGAATGTCACACAACGCAAAAATTCAAGGACGCATCGCTTGCGTGCAAACAGTGCCACAGGGATCAGTTTCATGAGGGCCGTCTGGGGCCGAAATGCGCGAGCTGTCATAACCCGAACGGTTGGGCCTTCTGGCAATTCGATCACAACAGTCAATCCCGGTTCCCTTTGACAGGAGCGCACAACGGACTTGATTGTCATGCTTGCCACACGGTGCCGGTTACTGGTGCTATTGGGTTGGCCAAAAATTGTTATTCTTGCCACCGCCGCGATGACACGCACGATGGCTCCTTTGGCCGCCAATGTGATCGTTGCCATACGACAGAGTCATTCTCCGGAGCTCTGGTTCGCCGTTGACATGCGTCAGTTGACTGCTCGGCAGCCACGACCGATTTGGACATCAATACAAAGATCAATGGAATCTATGCGAATGGAATAGAATCGTTTGCCAGTCGTTGTCATAGAAACTCACGGGGACCCGAGTGACTGAGGACATCCGCGAAAGGGTGATCGCCTTTATACCGCGACTGCGTAGGTTTGCGTTTTCGCTGACCGGCGACTGGGATCGTATGGAAGAATTGGTTCAAGATACATGCGAGCGGGCATTGACGCGGCATGAACAGTGGAAGCCCGGTACGAGTCTGGAAAGCTGGATGTGCCGAATCGCGCAGAATATCTGGAAGGATGGGCTAAAATCGAAGAAGCACCGCGCGCAGGTCTCCGATGACAGTCTCCATTTCCTGACAGGAGTCGACGGGCCAAGAGAAATAGAGGGGCGATTGACATTGAAGGCCGTTATGGCAGCGATTTCCCTGCTACCGCCCGATCAACGGATAGTAATTGCACTCGTGTGTATCGATGAGCGCACCTATGCCGAAACAGCGGAGATACTGGATATTCCGATTGGCACAGTCATGAGCCGTTTGGCACGCGCGAGGCAAGCTCTTTATGCCGGGCTTTATGACAGTGATACCAGTTCGGCATGTGCAAAAGCGGAGGGCTAGGATTGGACAAGGTCACAAATGAAATGCTGATGGCTTTTGTCGATGGAGAGCTGGATCCGGCCATGCGGAAAGAGGTCGAGGCCGCTCTCAGAACGGATCCTGATCTGCGCGCCAGAGCTGCCGTTTTCGAGGCGACGAGGCAGCCGATCGCAAGCGTCTTCGATCCGATATTGAACCAACCCCTCTCCTTGCCACAGGAGGGGTTGCGTGACGGAACCGAGCAAAACCGATCTGCGGTCTACAGCCCCGGGAACCCACATTCACGTACACCCGGAATTATCAGTTGGTTTTCGGGTTTGTTTCAACCGCCTAAGACTTTATCAGTGACCGTCGCGTTCTGCGCGGTGTTTCTGGGAGGCCTTGGCCTGGGGTTTTTGTTGAAAGCTGGGCTCGTGACAATTGATACACCTGAAGCTGGCCTTGTTGCGTTTCGCGATGACGGTCTGGTGGCAGCCGGAAGCCTCGATCACACTCTTGAAAAATACAAAAGCGGATCGAGCTTCGTGAAAACAGTGTCGGATGGGCGAGAATTGGCGGTCAAGCCGATCCTCACTTTCCGCGACCACGAAGGCCGCATATGCCGAGAGTACGAGATCACATATCCAGCTACGAGCCGATACGCTGGCCTTGCGTGCCGAACCGAGGACGGGGACTGGAACGTCCTTATTCAGTCTCCCATCAAGTCCCGGCCAACCAACGGCAAAGACACGGTGGTCGCCTCTGGCAGAGACGCCGACACCGTCGATGCGGTCGTCGAGCGCATTATCAAAGGCGATGCCCTTGGCTCCGATCAGGAAGCACTGCTCATGAATAAAGGATGGCGCGGACAGGACTAGCGTCGACGTGAGCGGCCTCTGTTTGTTGACGCCCTGTGTTTTCCGTCCAGCGACAATACACTTTCCGGAGCCCGACGCCGCTGACGTCCGCTACTCAATGACAAGGCACTTCCAAGAGCGGCTGGCGATGCCGTTCTCTTGTTTGGCGAACTCTTGGTCGCCCATGCAATTGGATCCGTCAGCGGCTCCGAGCCGTGGCAATCTGGAGGCGCCACCACCAGGCCCCTCCCGTAAATGGGATCTCTGCCCTCAGGCCCCAAATCCCGGACGGGCAGATGACTCATGAGTTGGTCACGCGTGCGCTCTTTTGCACGGTCCTTGTAGATTGTCGCTAACAGTGCCGTGACGTGAGGCGCGGCAAAGGATGTTCCGGAATGGTAGCCTTCCCTGTTATCTGGAAGCGCCGTCCAGATGTTCACACCCGGGGCAGCGACATCGACAAACGGACCGCGGTTTGCAAGTCGATAGTTGCGAAGCTGGCTGTTTACGGCCGTTACCGCAACGACCTCCGGATAGGCTGCCGGATAACGCGGCGGTGCTGCTGGCCCTTCGTTACCGGTCGCAGCGACAAAAATCATGTGCTTTAGACTCATCCGCTGCAACGCATCATGGATCAGCTGATCTTCCGGACCGACGAAGCTCATATTGACAAGCTGCACATCCCACGCATCCAGCCAGTCAAGGGCCTTGAGCAACGTCAGGGTATCGGTGGCGGGCTCACCATTCTCATCGGTATAGAAAATGTTCGCCGCGAAAAATTCGGCAGACGGAACAAGACCCGGCGTACTGCTGTTGCGCGAGCCGGCGAGTATCGAGGCGACAGCTGTTCCGTGGCTATCCGATGATGCTCCTCGATCGGTGGGAATGAAATTTCCAACTTTTATGCGTTGGCCTTGGAATGTCCGGTGAGCGAGATCGACATTGGTATCAATGATACCGATGCGGACCCCCCCGCTACAGGATTCAAGCTCAGATTTCCACCGCAGAACGGAACGGGAGAAGCAGTGGTCGGCTTCGCACGCATAGTCAGCGCTTCTGGCTCTGCGGACGGAACGACTGCGATCGCGCGAGGGGGGTAACTTCGCCGCTTTGCCTGGTTTTACCGGCGCCTTGGGTTCCTTGGCCGCATGGTAGACTCGGTATTTCTTGTTGAGTTCAATACCGCCGGTGGGAATTTCGCGTCTGAGGAGTTCACGCGCACTCCGCGTATCAACGCCCGGGGGCGTTTTCAGTCGGACAACTCGACCCCGCAGGCCCGGTATTTCCGTTGACGAGAGAATTCGAAAACCAAGTTTTTGCGCTGCGAGTCGTCCTTTGACGCCCGGATTTATTGCAAGAACCTCTCCGGTTCGGAAAGAGGTCTTGGCGGCATCGCGGCGACCGACACTCCGTATTGATGGTTTCTTCGTTCGCTTTTGCGCTCGTGGTTCCTGTTTTTTTTCATTCGGTTTTCTGGAACGCAACTTCAATTTGCGCCTGAGGAATTCCACGACCGTAGCTGCAGGCTTTTGCTTGATGCCTCGATCGCCAGATTCAAGAGCTTCTTTGTCGCGCTCATAGCGTTCTTCCAGATCCTTTTTGTCTTTTTCGCTCGCGTTGGATTGCTCCAGAGACTTTTTGGATTGCTCGAATTCTCTTTCGAGTGCCTGCTTCTCCTGCTCGCTTTCTCGCTCCTGCTCCTTCTTCGCCGATTCCCTTTCTTGCTCCTGCTCCTTCTTCGCC
>DEIT01000080.1:52550-53835 GCA_002352635.1 Hyphomicrobiaceae bacterium UBA2767
CGCCGCTTCCCGCTCTCGCTCCTGTTCCTGCTTTGCCTCTTCCCGCTCTCGTTCCCGGGCCTGTTTTTCCGCTTCCGATTCATCATCGGCAGCGCTGGCCAGGTCAAACCATGTGCAGGAGTAATTCCAGAGAGATGACCCGCCCATTTGCGGATTGGAGCACCGCAGCCCGACGGGGTTGGCGCAAACAGCCAAGACCGCGAAGAGTATGAACTTGCGCGCCAGTTGTGCGGCAATCAAACAGCGATTGCCCTCACGAGACCGGCATTTAGCAGCGGTTCTGTCGGCGACTCTCATGACAACTCCACTGCGCTTGCCGTCACAGCGCTCGCCACCCCAGCCCGGTATTCAACGAAAAAAATATGCTCAAAATTGGGAATAATTCGTCACCTCCCTCGTTGTCTTGGGTCTGCCTTGTTGCGACGTGAATGGTTCTTCAAGACTTCAAGCTGAGAGGAGAAAAGCGACGATCCACTGATTGGCAAAGGTGAAGTGCATATTCCTGCCCACTAGAAAAATCTCATGAAAATGAGATATGACCGCAGCATATTAGTACTATTTATCAATTAATATAACTATTAAAAACATGAAAATTGATATTAATTTTCGTGATTGATTATATTTGCTTACTTTTTCAATATTATTATTATGTATTATTATATTTGTCCTTACAAACATCACATTTCATATAGATAATATCTTCCTAATGCATGGCGTTCGGGGAACAAGCTGCCTCCAGTTGTGAACGGTGGCAAAAATCATTGGCGCAGTGGGGAGCAATGCGAAGCCCGCCTATTTCGATATTCCTGCGGATTCTTTCGTTAGTAATCGGACTCGCTTGGGCAATCACGCCGCTTAAAGCGCAGGGCATCACGACTGACTGGACGACGACCGTCACTCCGGAACCTGGTCGATCTGTGCGGCCATCACCAGGCCGACAAGCCTTCGACCACATACAAACTGGGTTTCCTCTTGTCGGCGCCCACAGGCGCGCGGCGTGTTCAAGCTGCCACGCGGGCTCCATGTTCCGTGGCACACCGCGTCAGTGTGGGGCTTGCCACAACAATGTAAAAGCGGCAGGCAAACCCGCCAATCATGTTCGTTCGAGCGAAATGTGCTCGGATTGTCACAACTCGTCGACCTGGAAGGCTGCCCGCTTCGATCATGCCAATGTGACCGGCACTTGCGTCAGTTGTCATGACGGACGGATCGCCACCGGCAAGACGGCTAATCACATCCCGACCAACAACATCTGCAAGGATTGCCACGTCACAGCAGCCTGGTC
>DEIT01000030.1 GCA_002352635.1 Hyphomicrobiaceae bacterium UBA2767
AACGCACTCTGCGTCGGCGGGTACACCCAGAAGGGTGGGTGCGCCAAAAACCGACGAAGGAACCGAGAACGGTCACGTGCGGTTCGGAGAACTGCAGGCCGACGGCATTGTGGCGAATGACTGCAATTGGCACAAAGCTGACGTTCAGGAGCAGTTGGTGGCCTGGCTGCTTTCGGTAGCTAAGCGGAAGTTCAGGCGACCAATGTCTGCTGTTGGGGGTGATACAGACTCAGATGATTGACCAGCGCTATGTACGCAAATGACCCAAAGCAGGCATTCGACCGGCCTGAGCACCAGTGGCTGGATTTGGTCACAAGGAGCGTTTCGTTGGGGTCTCAACGAGCGCCTCGAGTCAGCGCCAAAGCGGATTTTCGTTGCGACAAGGCCGCACTTCCGGACGTGACTCAACTCGGACGTTTGAGCGACTCTGTGAGCAATGGCAGCAGCCTTTGGGGGGTGGGTGCTATTCATGATGCCGTGGTCAGCGCGTCGGCATCGTAATAGTATTCGTGGGCGAAGCTGCGTCCACGGCGCATAATGGCTGAAGCAAGGTTGACTGGAATTTGAGCCGATGAAACTTCTTATGCCGTTTTGGCAACGGTTGTTGCTTACACTTGGCGTCATGTTGCTGACGAGCTATCTTTCCGGCCTGCTTTGCCAGGCAATCATGGGGTTCGCGTTGCCAAGCTATGCAGCGGGCGCCGTGGGCGGCCTGGCGGCTCTACCCGTTTGGGATTTCCTGAAGCGGATTCGGCCAACTCCTGACGGTTAGTCGAAACGGAACCGACGAAACATGATCGCAAATTCGCTCTTCTGGATCGGCCTGGTTGTCTCTCTGGGGATCGGATTCGTCTATTTCAGGGACCTGGGCGACGTTACGCAAATGATCATCCGGGTAAAGCGGGCGAACATGGTCCGCGCCATCCGGCATGAATACACGCTGATCGGCATCGGTCTGGCGGGCGCGTTTGTCGCGGGGCTAATGCATCTGGGGTTCGGTGCCGGTCCGGCCTGGGCGTTCTGGGCGGGACTGGCGCTCGTCGCGCTGTTCTACGTCTTTCCGTGGGTATACGTCCATCTGGGATTGAGAAACCAGATGTCATCAGCGAGGTATTATCCAATCAAAGAGGCAAAGGACTATGTGGCACCCGCAAACAGTGTCCTGGTGATAGAAAATAACGGGGTCGCCCGCGCCCATCCCGACCATCAGTTGCTGCGGCCGCATCTTGCCGGGAACGCGGAAGGCCTCGACGGCGAAGATGTCGTCATGACCTATTGTGCCATGGCCAACCTCGGGGTGGGCTACAAACCGGAAATCAAGGGTCAGCGGCTCAAGCTCGAGGTTCTCGCCCAGCACGGCAACAATCTCATCCTGCGCGACAATGCCACCGGCGAACCTATCCAGCATATCTATGGCCGGTTCGATGGAGCGGGACCGAATGACGACGGGATGACGCCCTGGCCAACCTTCCGGATGTCATTCAGAGGGTTCGAGAAGGCGTATCCCGATGGCCAGGTCTATCTCAACAAGCCGTCCGCCAATCCGCTCCTGCGGCTGTTCGACATGGCCATGGAAATCGCATTCTCATCTGGCATCGTACGCCAGCATCAGGAAGCCGCGCCGATAATGAACAACATGACCCACTTCGACGACAGGCTCCCCAACAAGACCTACGTCTGGGGCATCGATATTGGCGAGGACGCGGTCTGCTACACGGAGGATTTCATCAAGGCGCAGGGAAATATTCTGAACACGACGGTTGGCGGCCGGGACATTGTTTTCGCCCACCATCCCGAATACGATTCTACAGGCGCCTGGTACAATGACAGTGGCTCATCGGTGAAGAGAATCGACTTCTTCGGCAAGTCTGATCACGGCCAACTGCAACGCGTGGAAAGGCTCAAGCCCGGTCTGTTTTGGCATGTTTGGGTCCAGTTCTTACCGCACACGGAGATCAACCGGGTTTCACGGGTCGCGCGTGCCGCCTAACGAACGGCAGTCGGTCGCCCGGATGATCAAGAGCGATTGCTCCTGTCGCAAGCGGACGTATTGGCCTTGATTGAAAGTCTAAGCCTAGGGGGAGAGGTTAGTCACCATCTGAACTTCGCACCGACTACCGGACCATGCAAAACCGCATCAATACCGTTGCTGCCGAACGACCCGCCCTCACTGTAATCGACGCTAAGTGCGCGATAACCAACCACCGCGTGGACCGGGATGCCGAAGAAGATTGTGTCACGACCGTATGTCGCGAGGGCTTGCCATGAGAAATCGCTTCCCACTCCGAAGCCGCCAACATCGCCCGTAAGCGTCAATTCGGACCCCGACGACTTCTGATGCCGAAGTCGGGCGCCGACCACCGGGTCTACCCATTCCAATGTGCCTGTGCGGCCCACCGCCCGAGTGCCGGATGCTTGAAAGCCGATGCGTGGTAACGTCCCTGTAGCTGTAACCCCGACGGAAACATCAACGCTGTGATTCCAGTACCGCGCAGAGCCCATCAGGTCGAGCGCTGTGGTTGATGTTCCATTATCCCAGCGGGCAACTTCAATTGCCACACCGGACTGGACGATCGTCAACTCATAGTCGAGCTCGGCATTCGCAGAAACAAGAATATTGAGATTGGCAATCGGATTGGCCGATCGTTGTATACTGCCCGAGAAGCTTAGATCGGCCCAAACAACATCGGTGAACATGGCGAACCGGCCATTTCGCGCCTCGAAATAGCCCATCAATGCCATGAGTGAATCACTGTTTTCGACGAGGTCGATGAAGCTCTCATTGACGTTTACGGTATTCCCCTGCACCGAAACGTCGCCGTTGATGCCCATCAGCCATCCATAAGGCGCAAAGGTAAATTGCCACTTGCTCGGCGGGGGTGGCGGCTCAACAAATTTTTGCTGCGGCGCACCTCCAAGGTCTGCAGCGATTGCCAACGCAGGAGCAACAAGAAGAGAAGAGGCCAGGCACAGGAGCGCACCCCATGCTGTCAGGCGGTTTTTAATCAATTGTGCATACATTTTTACGCGTCCATCTACTGATGACCGAATTCAACCTATCGTAGAAACAAGACGTGCGCTCATACAACTGAAACTGGCGATTCTCGGTTACTTTCCTGATTGATAGTGTCTGTTTGGCAACGCAATCATAGCGAGAATTTCCCTATCAAGCGTGTTGAGATGCGCGGTGGTCGACAGACGTTCGCGCTACAGGTCGACCGAGACCAAAACGGTTATGTATGGTCTCGGCAACGGGCGGACATTCAGGCTTGGTCGACAGCGGGCAGATTGTGCTCACCGTGCGATAATGCGGCCATGCGCGGCGTTGTGGGTTATCGCGCACCGCATGCGGATTATTCAGAAAACGGCGCAAACCGGTTGTTCGAATGGGACCTGGTAATTGACGGACCCACCGTCGGCGCCGGCCTCAAGTTTTGAAGCCGTTCTGTCGCAAAAATGTCCGACACCCTAGTTCGACTTCTTCGCCTTGATCATTGTGGCCATCCGCGCAATCAACGCTTTTGTCTCCGGGCGAAGGTTCTCGATCCCACCATAGGGCACATCTTGTCCCGGCTTCCGGTCCGGATACTTCTGCTTCGTTCCGAGATGCCTCTTTGCCATGTTGACGAACGGAACGCCAAACCCCACACCATACGCGATCGCATCCTGTGGCCGGTCTTCGCGCGGGTTCTTGTAGAGGTCGAAAATCGGCGCCCCGATCGGGTTCGAACCTGGTGGCGGCAAATGGAACTTATACTGTTGCTTTACGATCGACTTCAGCGTCGGTCCTTCATAGACAAACACGTAGTCGCGCCGACCCTTGGTTTCGCCGAGCAGCATCATCGCCGTCTGATCGACTCCGTCGATCAACCGGTCGCGCGGAATATTCTCCTTCGCACCGGCAAATCGCGCAAACGTCGTAAAGAGATCGGAGACATGTATGATGTCCTGCGCGCGGATGCCCGCCTTGATGGCCGCTGGCCAGCGAATGAACGCATTGACCCGCACACCACCTTCAAGATGTTGTGCCTTGCCGCCGCGATAGATACGATCAGACTGTCCGCTCTTGTCGGCATATTGCATGAATGGACCATTGTCGCCCATGACCATAACGACGGTGTTCTCAGCAATGCCGAGCGTGTCGATCTTGTCCAGGATTTCACCTATCCAGCCATCGACTTTCACAAGCGATTCCGGAACCGGACCGCCATTCAGCGTTTTCGACTGCTTGATGTCGGAGCGCGTAAAGCTCAGTGGATGTTGTGGCCAGTACTGAAGGAAGAACGGTTTGTTGCCTTTGGCCAGTCTCTCAAGCTGCTTCAGCACGCCGTTCTTGTAGCCTTCTTCCATGCGGTTGTAGTGGTTCTGCGTATAGACCTCGCCCGCCTTGAAATTCACCTCGCGCATGGGGCCGCCTTTTTTGCCGACAACTCCGTAGACCATCGCATGGGGATTGGTACGGAACGTCTTGTCGAGCTCAAACGTATCTGCCCGCAGCTTTCGCGACTGACCGATTGTCAGTCCTTCGGTTTCCGCCGTTTGGTTCATGATGGCCATCTGCCCCTGCTGGTGCATCGGGTGCTCGGCGTAGTCGAAGCCCTGTTTCGTGGCCAAGGATTCTTCAATGTCGCCAAGATGCCACTTGCCCATATGAACGGTCTCGTAACCGGCCTTGCTCAAGACCTCGGCAAGCGTCACCTCCCAGCCTGACAGGCCGTCACCCGCCACGACCGCCTTGGCTTCTGTGGTGCCAGTCCGAACGGCGTATCGGCCCGTCATCATCGCAACACGAGTCGGCGTGCACGACGGCTCCGTATACATCCGCATGAGGGAAAGTCCCTCGGTCGCCAGGTCGGCGATCCTGGGCGTGCCGTATCCGCGAACGACGTCCATGTCGGACATGCCGATTTCGCCAAACCCGACATCATCAAGCAGGATGTAAACGATGTTCGGCGGTTTACCGCCATTCTTCGAACGAAGCTCGGCAAGTCTGGCATCAATCTCCTTGTCTTCCCGGGCCCAACGTTCGGCATGCTGGGCAAGCAGAACGTTATGCTCGGCGTCATGTATGATCGCGTCAGCCGCCTGGACTGGTTGCGCTATCAAGATACAAAACAGAGGGAACGCGCAGGTGGCAAATGCGTTTGCGAGCGATTTCATACTTCTTTCTCCCTGCTTGCTTGTCTAATTTTCGAAGCCGTGTCGAAGCTCATGCGACCCGGGCGGTGCCAGTCTATATGCATACGCCGGGAGCTCTCTCCGCAACTGGTTCCAAGAGCGCCCATTGCGCGAACTCATTTGGTGAAGGACACCCGCTTTGTGTCTTCGGGTACCGCGGCTTTGAATTGTGTGGGCTCAATCGCACCGCCAATGCTCCAGTGGTCGAGCTGTGCCATGAACTGTGGCTCGCCCTCTAAGGTGACATAGGTCACGGCAAAGCGGCGAGGCAGGGGTGTGGCGTCGGCTTCGACCCAGATTTGCCAGTCAGCGCCTGTGCTCTCGAACGAGAGTTGATGGCATTCCACGCCCTGGACCGTCCGCAGCCCAATATACTCCGAGGAGATGATGGTCTCCTTTAGCGCCTTGCCAACGTCCGAAAACAGCAGATCGGCGACCGGTAGATTCACGTCGTACTTTTCTGCGAGTTGATCAAGCAGCGCGTCAGTTTTGCCTTTGAAATCCAACGTTTTCGCCTGATTGAGATGACGATCCCATACCGTCAGCACCGATCCATCGAACCAGACGGTTCGGGCCGCACCACTATCGGCGATACTCTCCACGAATAGACCGTTCGGCCGTTTGAGACGCACGCCCGCCGACCGAGCGGTCTTGATCTTGATTCCAGACTCCCTGACCTGGTCGAAAAAACTGCGAACCCTGAAAGACGCAGTATCGGCCTTGGCAAGATAGTCCGACATGCCTTGCAGGATCTCCATTGCTTTCGCATCAGTGGGGCCGGCTTGCTGTGCGTCGGCGTGAAATGGAAAAAAGCTGAAGGCAAGGACCAGTGTGGCAATGGTCGCTGTCTTTGCCTTGTGGGACCTGAAAATAATTTGATCAAACATCGTTGTCGTTCCCTCCAAATTTCGCTCGTGATCTCAGCGAATGCCCGTCAGCGCCTTCGTGTGACACGCCGGGAGGTCCGTCGCCCCGTCCGGCGTGAAACACCCCGAACGCTCGCGGGACCAACGCCGTATGCTGGTGCAACGTAGGTGGTCGTCGGAGGGTGGCAGCAATGCTGATCGTACGGGTAGACGGGATGGGCATGGCAGCAATGTGCAAGCCGAAATGGCTCTGCGCGATCCTCAGCCGTGCCGTCGCCAGCCGCGTGCGCGGGCAATCCAGTCAGAGCGAGAAAAAACCAAACAGCCGCCAATAAGCCGGCCGCATCTCCCGCCACGCTCTCGAATCTCGGTTTCATCATACCCCTCCCAAACAATATCCGCCTCGCGATGCAACCTATGGTAGCACGTGATCGACGAATGAAAAAAGACTGCACTCTGTTAGTCGATGCATCAAAGTTATTCGGCGTTGAGATCCTCTCGCGACGCGCATGGCTTCAGATTTCTTGCTCAATACAAGCATAAGTTGACGGCGCGCGAGTTATCAACCTAGACTCTCGTTGCACGCATCTGGCTGTGTTTGGGCGAAAAATGGGAGAGCGTCGATGAAAGTTCGGAACAAGATGCTGGTGATTGTCGGTTTCGCGGTTGCACTTGGTCTTGCCAGCTGGTCGTACGGCCCCCAAAACACCGCCAGCGCGCAAGCTTCAATTCCACAGGTCGTCGCTCAGAGTTGCGCAAAGGATATCAAGCAATTCTGCTCCAAGATTACGATCGGTGGAGGGCGCGTTGTTGCCTGCCTGTTCGCCCACAATGACAAGATCAGCGGCGAGTGCATGCTTGCAATGATCGAAGGCACAGCTGCACTGGACGCGACCATGGATTCATTGCGGCACCTTGCAAAGACCACGTCATGCCGCAGCGATTTGCGTCAGTATTGCACTGGCATTCCAGCTGGCGGCGGTCGCCTCTACCGCTGTCTGAAAAAGAACTTTGCAACATTGACTGACGGTTGCAGGGCGGCAATGCCGAAGGCTGAGACTTTGCTGAAGAATGCCGGCTTGATTTGACGACCGCTCAGTGCCGTTCCAGGACCGCGCAAGGCACAATCAAATGACACTTGTCGCCGTGGAAAATAAGGACTTCCCCGGGGCTGCGATACCTAGATTACCACGTCTCGCACGTCTGGATTGAACTAATGGTGTGTCCGCTGGTGGCACCAAGCAGACGCTTGTGAGGCGAGGTCGAGACGTCTGCTAATGACCCGAAACGTACGTTGAAAATCCCAACGGTGGTTTTGAGATTGAGACTAACCAGGCGCACTTTCGCCCGCCGAATATTCCGAGGTAAATGGATCAAGACGGCGTTCTCGGGCTAGAGTGCATGTGAGCAACCTGGTTTGCAGCAATGGGGTTGAAGAAAGGATTAGCATGACTGACGCACGGTTTTCAGCTGCATGGTTTGGTCTGGTTGCGAGCGCGTTGATTGTCAACTTCGCAAATTCGGCGGTTGCCCAGTCAGGCGAATACGAATCACCGCCGAGTTTTTCCGCCGGCCAGGTTTTGCCGCCCCAGCTTCAACAAGGTCCGTATCATAAAATCGTTGGTCCTGTGCGGAATGACGGTTTTCTCAACAACTACAGGATGTCGACGACTTTCGGCGAGTATGAAGTCGTTGGCACTGACCTGCTAAAGATTCGCGTGCATGAAACGAGAGCCGCATCGAAGCTTGCTGAGAAGAGTGCAGGCGGACAGGTGCTCAAATCGGCAGGGCGTACAGCCGCCAAGCCACTCAAAACAGGCAAGGGCCTGATCACGAAACCGGGCGAGACCGTTAAGGGCGCAGTTCGTGGTGTGGGCCGTTTCTTTGGTCGCGTTGGCGCCGGGATGGATGCAAAAGATCCACAACGCGAAGGTCTCATCGGCTCACTAACCGGCGCCGGCGAAACCAAACGGCGGCTGGCCTATCAATTGGGCGTTGACCCCTACACGCGTTACCCTCCATTGAACGAAGAATTGTCACGGCTCTCGACGGCCGGAGCTCTCGGTGGCACGGCCGCCGGGGTTGGATTGGCCTTTGTACCTGGCGGCGCCGGAGTTGCGATTAGCGTCGGCGGTCAGACCGAGAACTTGCGTTCGCTTCTTAGAGACAAGACGGCAGCGGAACTGGAGCAATTGGGTCGTGCGGAACTGACAGCAATTGGAGTGCCGCCGGCAACGATAGACAGGTATTACCGTAACCAGTTCATGACCCCGACCGACAAGACCATCATTGTCGGTGCTCTCAAGGCGTTGGGAAATGTGCAAAACAGGTCCCTCTATGTCTCAAGGGCAGCGCATGCATCCTCTCAACGGGTCGCCTTTTCGCTCAGGCGGCGCATCGTCTTGACCAGCGCCTATCATAAAAAGGTCCAACCAATTCAATCGTTTGTTGCCATGGGTGATGTCCCGATGGTGCAGACAGCAAGTGGCGTTGTGGGGATCTTCCCTGTCGATTACCTGACCTGGACAAGACAATTCGCCGACATGGCGCGTGCCGCGAATAAGCAGAAACGGGCAGTTGCCGGGACGGCCCCTGTTGAATTCTGGATCACGGGCAAGGCTTCCGGCCGAACGACAAAAGAGTTGAAGCGCATTGGGTGGCGCCTCGTCGAGAACGCCGGTGAACGTCTTGGCAGTTAAGTGGGTCGGCGCATGCTAACTGGGTGTCCGCTTCTGGCGCTAAACGGATATCGGTTGCCCAATGAGTTATGTCCGCTGGTAAGGACATACCGGAAGTTTGATGGTTTGAACGCTGTCTTGCGTAGCAGAGCAGACATCGCAGCAGCTACGGGAAACGGCCGCCCCTGACCCAAAGCCGACATCGCCACAACGAGTTCAATTGCGCAAGAATGAGTTCCATTGTTGAGCTGCGACATTCGACTGTTCGGCCAACGAAATGATCCACCGAGAAGGCCGCATGCTGAAGGTAACCGTCCGCCAGAGACCGACGTACAGAAAAAGATTGATCTTGCAAAACAACCCGAGTTGGAACCAGATTGAATTTGATCGGTGTGCGCTGGAATAGTATCGTAAGTCCAGGTGGCTGTATCAAAGGGAACTGCTCACGCTGGCGGCCGTTGCGTGCCCCCGCAACCATCGCAACAGTCACTCGTTCACCCGGCTGTTCAAGGAAGGCCGTGCGGGGCTGATTCAATTTTCTCCTAGAAGGCAGCGATTATGGCACGGTTGGCTCTATCGATAATTCATGCTGCTTTCATTGCCGTTCTGTCTATCTATTTCTTCTTCGCATCAGATCCCACCAGCCAAGCCGCATCTAGCAAAAAAGTCCCCGCATATGTTTCCTCGACTGCGTGCGCGTAGTGGAATTGATCCTCCCCCCTTGAATTGGTCCATCCTATTGTTGAGC
>DEIT01000148.1 GCA_002352635.1 Hyphomicrobiaceae bacterium UBA2767
GGGTTGCTGTCCCGCCCCGGCTTCGGGACTATCAATACCTTTTACAGTTTGCGCCTTGGCCCCAGGCACAAATACCGCCAGCGCCACCAGCAACACCGCAATGCTTTTCAATTTGTGGAGTGACGTCGACACGGTTCGGACGCCTTTCATCTGCGGCTGATCTTGAATTTCAAGCCTAGCATGGTTGCTCGTCACCTCACACATGTGCCGAAAATGTAACACTCGATAGGTGAATTTCGTTGCAGCACACCAGAATTGTTTGTGTGGGGTACCGGCAAAGCACAAGAATGAATCTTTACAAATGGGTAAGAGTTCAGGTCCAAGCTGGTAGTTCGGCACAAATCAGAATGCTGAGAATCAGTGTTTTTCGGGCCGTCGCCTCCGGTTAAGAGAGGCAAACATAGGGAGGAGAACGAACCGACCACAGCATAGGAGAAACCTTATGTGGAAAGCAGTTCTCGTTCTCTTCATGACCTCGAATACCCAACCCATTTCTACAATGGTGGGCCAGTTCCCCGAGACATTCGTGAAAAGGACCGAATGCCAGGCATTCGTCGCGAAAATGCGCGGCGATATCGACGGTACGATCAAGGTGTTCACCAAGCACGCCAAACTCAACTTTGAGGTCATTCATCATGAGATGAGCTGCCTTGAAGATGACGGTGGCGAACCGGTCTAGACTGGCGATTGTCAGAAGGGCGTCAACTGCCCGATGATCTGTCAGCGCTGCATTGCGTGAGGCACTCGCATTCTGCGAGAATCGCGCTAGTCTGCTGCGCATGCAGCAATATCTCGACCTCATGGAGCACGTCCGCCGCAATGGCGTGCGCAAGGACGACCGCACGGGTACGGGCACCCTGTCCGTGTTCGGCTATCAGATGCGGTTTGATCTTGGTGACGGCTTCCCGATGCTCACAACAAAGAAGCTGCACCTGAAATCCATTGTCCATGAGTTGCTCTGGTTCCTCGCTGGCGACACCAACATCGACTATCTAAAACGTAACGGCGTATCGATCTGGAATGAGTGGGCAGACGAAGAAGGCGATCTCGGACCGGTATACGGTCGGCAGTGGCGCTCCTGGCCGCGTGCCGACGGAACCCATGTCGACCAGATGACACAGCTGGTTGTGGACCTAAAGACAAATCCTGATTCGCGGCGGCACGTGATCTGCGCCTGGAATGTGGCTGAACTCGATGAAATGGCGCTCAGTCCCTGCCACTGCCTGTTCCAGTTCTGGGTTGCTGAGGGGAGGCTCTCCTGTCAGCTCTATCAGCGCTCAGCCGATATCTTTCTCGGCGTGCCCTTCAATATTGCGTCCTACGCGTTGTTGACGTTGATGATGGCGCAGGTCACCGGGCTGAAACCTGGTGAGTTTGTTCATACATTCGGCGACGCGCACCTTTACCTCAATCATCTCGATCAGGTGGACTTGCAGTTATCGCGTGTCCCCCGCACCCCGCCAAACATGCAAATCAATCCGGAAGTCGGCTCGATCTTCGATTTCGTCTATGACGACTTCTCGCTGACTGACTACGATCCCCACCCCCACATCAAGGCGCCGGTGGCGGTCTAGATGGCAAACAAGGATGTGAGGGTCGCGTTGGTCGTTGCGACTGCGGAGAATGGCGTTATTGGTAATGACGGGGCGCTGCCATGGCGGCTTTCATCCGATCTGAAATTCTTCCGCGCCGTGACCATGAACAAGCCGCTCATCATGGGTCGGAAAACCTACGATTCCATTGGCAAACCGCTTGATGGCCGCGACAATATCGTCATTACCCGTAATTCCGAATTTGAAGTGCCTGGGGTCATCGTCGCCTGCGATCTTGAACAGGCGTTGCGGGTTGCGAGGGAAAAGGCGGAAGAGCGGAGTGCGAATGAAATTGCAGTAATTGGTGGAGCACAGATTTATGAGCTCCTTTTGCCCCAGGCTGACATCATCTATCTGACCGAGGTCCATGCCGCACCGGAAGGCGATACGACTTTCCCCAAATTCAACAAGAAGGAGTGGCGAGAGATTTCACGAGAGCGGCATCGGGCCGGCTCCAAGGACAGCGCTGACTACAGCTTCGTCGTGCTTGAGCGAATTGCCGGTGAGAATTGAATCCATCTTGCGCTCCAGTGCGTGCGCTGACAGACTTGGTGCCAACAAGACTCTAAAAGGCTATGGGAGACATTAAGACATGAAGACGCGCGCAGCGGTCGCGGTGGCGGCTGGAAAACCCCTTGAAATCACGGAAGTTGATCTCGACGGCCCGAGAGACGGTGAGGTCCTGGTCGAGATCAAGGCGACTGGCGTCTGCCATACCGATGAGTTCACGCGTTCGGGCGCTGATCCGGAGGGTATCTTTCCGGCTATCCTTGGGCATGAGGGAGCTGGCGTTGTTGCTGATGTCGGCAAGGGGGTCACAAGCCTGAAGAAAGGCGATCATGTTATCCCGCTCTATACGCCTGAATGTCGTCAGTGCGAATATTGCACGTCAGGAAAGACCAATCTGTGTCAGGCAATCCGGGTGACGCAGGGACAGGGTGTGATGCCGGATGGGACCAGTCGCTTTTCTGCCGAAGGCGAGAAGATTTTCCACTATATGGGGACGTCGACATTCTCCAATTTCTCGGTCGTGCCGGAAATCGCACTCGCCAAGGTGCGCGAGGACGCTCCATTCGAGAAAATTTGTTACATCGGCTGCGGTGTCACCACTGGCTTGGGCGCGGTTATGAACACCGCCAGGGTGCAGCCTGGCGACAATGTGGTTGTCTTTGGTCTTGGTGGTATCGGCCTCAATGTCATTCAGGGCGCCCGCATCGCCGGCGCCGATATGATCGTCGGCGTTGATCTCAATCCCGGGCGCAAGGACATGGCCGAGAAATTCGGGATGACACACTTCGTGAACCCGACCGAGGTTGAAGGTGACCTTGTGCCCTATTTGGTCGATCTCACAAAGGGTGGTGCGGATTACTCCTTTGAGTGCATCGGGAATGTCGAGGTCATGCGTGCAGCGCTTGAATGCTGCCACAAGGGTTGGGGTACTTCGATCATAATTGGTGTGGCTCCGGCCGGTGCGGAAATCTCAACCCGTCCATTCCAGCTCGTGACGGGACGCAATTGGCGCGGTACGGCGTTTGGCGGGGCAAAGGGACGCACCGATGTGCCAAAAATCGTTGACTGGTACATGGACGGCAAGATCAATATCGATGATCTGATTACCCACACCATGGAGTTGGATAAGATCAACGATGCGTTTGATCTT
>DEIT01000006.1:0-834 GCA_002352635.1 Hyphomicrobiaceae bacterium UBA2767
CTTTTGTCCTCGCTTTCATCCTTCTTGCCCGGTGCTTTCGGCAAGGGCAGCCCACCGCCGATCTGCACCGGTGTGGCGGCTCCAAGGTTTGTTGCGGGGGCCATCGCCGCCACATGACTGGCATAGAGGATGTAGGTGCCGGCACTGGCTGCCCGGGCACCGCTTGGGGTAACAAAACTGATGACCGGGAGAGGCGCCTGCAGCAAATCCTTCACGATTTCCCGCATCGAGGCGCTGAGTCCACCCGGCGTATCTATGCGCAGGATGATCAAACTGCCGCGCTTCTCCCACGCCTTGTCGATGCCCCGATGGATATAGTCACTTGCCGCAGGCCCAACTGGGCCCTTCAGGTCGAGTAAATACCCGGTTGTCTTCTGTTCTGCCTGTAACAGGGCGGAGAACAGAAGCAATCCAAAGGCAATTATGACAATCCTGATATTCATGCGGCCCTTTCCGGGCGAGGCACCGATCGCCGCAAAGCAATTTGCGTCAAACGAAAAGTCCTGAGGCAGAAGGCCGGCTCGGCGTCCTAGTTCTCCACGGTCCGCTGCTCCTCATCCTCCTGCTCCCACTTCACAATCCGCTCGCGCAGCGCCGCGAATTCCTGCGACGGCTGCTCTGCAAACAACAGATCACCCTCGCGCGTCGTCTCTTTTTCAAGTTCAGTCCAGTCTTGTTCTGACAGGGCATCAAGCGCGGCTGAAAAGAATGTCTGTTCTTCCTTCTTCATATGCTCGCGTTTACCTTGGACGAAGTCGCGGGCAGCCTTGCTCAGAGTCTCTCGTGGCATGTCCTGTTCACCCAGAACATTCTCAAGCGCGACTGCGAATTCGC
>DEIT01000006.1:932-6406 GCA_002352635.1 Hyphomicrobiaceae bacterium UBA2767
GGATAACCTTGAAAATAGCCGACAATGGCTTCCAAGATTTCATAGTCCGGCCTTTCAGCCCTCTCGAACAAGGCAACTTCCTGCTCAAGCGCCTCAAGTATCTCTTCAAATCCCCGATGATCCTCACGCAGCGACTCGATTATAACTGACATGGCAAATCCTGGTGTTTGCCAACGCTACGAATGATGGTCCGACACCGCCTTTAAGACCTCACCGGCGAGCTGCTGCGTTGTCGCGTGGGAAACGTCGCCGAGGCTCAGCATTCCAACCATCCGCTTTTCTTCATCGATGGCGGGCATCCGGCGAATCTGCTTCTCTTCCATGATGCGAATTGCGTCGTCCAGTTCCTCCGTGTCCCGGCAATAGATAACCTTCTTGGTCATCACATCGCGGGCGGTCGTTTTCGACAAATCGGACCCACTCGCCACCGCTCGGCATGTGATGTCGCGATCGGTCACCATACCGACGAGGCGATCTTTCTCGCAAACTGGAATGGCGCCAACATCCAGATCGCGCATCTTTGTGGCTATGACGGAAACTGTGACCTCCGGTGCTACGCACTCGACGCCCTTATGCATGGCTTCTTTTACTTGCATAACTAACCTCCTACTGTTGCTGGGAAGCCTGGGATATAGCGGGCCGATCTGCATTGACCTGCATCAATCCAATTGAGCAACTTTTTTATTCATTAGGTTGGAGGCGGATTTCCTCGCGCGCCAAGTCCGGTTCCCGGCACCGCTCCAGAATCACCGCGCGTGCTGCATCGCGAAGCCGGACTGCCGCCTCAAAGTCCTCCCCGTCGGGTGATATCGGCACGCCGATACGGACCGAAACCGACCCATGGCGTGGCAGCCACTGGCCCCCGCGCAATATTGAGCGCGTGCCACGGATTGTCACAGGGATCACAGGCACGCACGCTTTTGCGGCAACGAGAAACGCTCCCATGTGAAATCCAAGCAGGCCGGGCATTCTCGTGAATGTTCCCTCTGGGAACGATACTATTCTTTCGCCCACCTTGGCAGCCTCTAGAGTCTGAGCCGTATCCTCAAGACCACCGCTTACGTCCATGCGGCGCACAAAGAGTGAACCGAGGCGCTTGAGAAAGGGGCCAGCTACCATCTGGCCCGCGAGTTCTTCCTTGACGACGAAAGACATCTTCCCGGGAACAGCTGCCGAAATGACCGCTCCATCAAGGTAACTGGAATGGTTGGCGACTAAGATGACTCGTCGCGCCGGTATAGGGTCTTCGGCTTGTACGTCGACATTAATAGCCACGGTGCGAAAAAAAGTGCGTGCCAAATAGCCGATCACGGCATGGCGCCAGCCCCGATGCGGGAGCAGCACCACAAGTGGCCAAGCCAACACGGCGATGATAGCAAGTGCGCTCCACCACCAGATAGCGTAAGCGAAGTTGCCGACGACATGTACTGCTCGCTGAAACCGATGCAAAAACCCGAGCAGGCTCAAGCGAGTCAACTGCCACCATAGAGCGCGGGCCTTGCGTCCGATCATACCGTGTTCATATAGCGCGCGCGCCTGTGAACGGCGGATCTTGCCGCTCGACGTCTTCGGAACCGCATGCGGTGGGCTGAGAATGATTTCGTCGGGCGGCAGGTCGAGAATGTCGGTTGAAGCTTCGGAGATACGCTGCCGCAGGCTGTCCAGCTGTTCCGGGTCAACCAGTCGGGTTTCAGCAAGGACGATCAGGCGTTCGGTTCCTGTACGCGGGTCCTGGCTTGGGAACGCAGCGATGCATCCCTTTCGGACCCCGTCAATATTACCGACAAATTCCTCCAGCTCATGCGGATAGATATTGCGCCCCGCGCGGATAATGATGTCTTTGACCCGACCGGTGAGAAATGCGTCGCCACCAGAGATATAAGCGCGGTCGCCGCTCTCCAACCAGTCGCCGTCAAACAGGGCACGTGTCTTGGCTTCGTCACGAAAGTATCCTTGCGTGACCGAAGGCCCCTTGAACTGAAGCCGGCCTTCATGACGTTCGGCGACTTCATGCCCGGCATCGTCGACGATCCGCACCTCGTGGCCTGGAAGGGGTTGGCCGCAAGCGACGAATTCAAGCTCAGCGGTGTCGTGAGGATCTGCTTCTTTGGCGATACCGAGACGCGAAAGCGAGTCACGGTTCACGCGGTCGATGATTGGGGCACGGCCCACCGGCGGAAAGGCAAGGCCGACGGAGCTCTCGGCGAGTCCATAGACAGGTGCCATGGCTCCGGCCCTAAATCCGTAGCCTTGAAATTTCTCTGTAAAACGAGCAATGGTGCTCGGGCTTACCGGCTCAGCCCCGTTGACCACCATGCGGAGCGTGCTCAGGTCTAGCCCTTTTATGTCCTCATCGCGGATATTCTTCAGACAAAGCTCAAATGCGAAATTGGGTGCAGCTGAAAGCGTCGCGCGGTGACGATGAACCGCCCAAAGCCAACGCGCCGGGTCCGCCAGAAATGCCAGCGGAGGCATGATGACGACTGGGGCGCCATAGTAGAGGCTGCCAAGCCATGCGCCGATCAGACCCATATCGTGATAGAGCGGCAGCCAGCTCACGAACACATCGGACGAACTCGCCTCCATCACTTCGCCCATTGCGCGGATATTCGCGAGCAGATTCGCGTGAGAAAGCACAACCCCCTTTGGATCACCGGTGCTCCCAGACGTGTACTGAATCAGCGCGGTGGTGTCGTTTTGAGCCGGTACGGGTTCCCAGAATTCGCCACTCGCCGCGAGTTGAAGCACGGTCTCGACATGCCGCAGCGAATCAACAAGCTGGTAGAGGAGAACTCCGACTTGGCGGATTTCCATATCAGTTATCAGAACACCGGCTTCGGCATTTCGGAGAATACCGGCCTGCCGGCGTAGATGGTCTTCAACCTGAGCCCGCCGAAACGGTGGGTAAATCGGTACAGGAATCCCGCCGGCCATAAGAACCCCAAAAAATGCCTGAAAGAATTCGGGCGACGTCGGCAACATGATGGCTACGCGTTCACCCTGCTCCAAACCACGATCAAACAAACCACGCGCGACTGCACGCGCCATGCGGTCAAGCTCCGCATAAGTAATCTGCTCTTCTTCATTGTCGCTACGCCACAACCAGATATGGGGACGGTTGGCGTGTCTCTCTACGTGTGCCGCAAGAACCTCGATGAGTGTTGTGGCCTGAGTTGGGGCGGTGGTTTCGGGAAGGAGTATTGGCTCAACGGCGGCACGGGCACGCCGCGCTCCGGTGTCGGGCGCAGCTGCAAGCACGGCCTCATGGAGGTCGCGCGGCGTCTGGGCGTCACTGATCAGGCGCTCGGGCAATCGCACTTTGAATATTCGGTCCAGACGCAGCAGCAACTCAGCACGACCAAGGCTGTCTAGGCCGAGGTCGCGGTCTAGATCGCTGTCAAGACTTACACTGAGTGTCCGACGTAGGTGCGGATGGAGTTCGAGCGCGAGATCATGAACGATGCCAAGGAACTGCCGAACTGTCTTCTCATCTTTTTGACGGCGTCGTGCGGCCGTTTTGCGCCTCTTACCATTTGTGGCCAAGACCATACCATTTATCGCCAGTTACTCGGACCACCGATTATGACTGTCTACTGCCCAGACTTATTGACGCAAGTCAAACCTCGGGCCTCTGGTTAGGTCTTAAATGGCCTCATCGGGGATCGGCCATACACAGTCTTCCGACCAATTGGGCCAGGCTACTTGCGCCCATTTGCATCAAAAGCCCAAATGAACAAGGACAGGAAAAGCACAAGTCGCACAAATGCTCACCTCGACGCCGCTCTTAGCTATCTGAAGGGTGGCTGGGCGGTGGTGCCGGCCGGTGAACGGACTAAACGTCCAATTATCCGTTGGCAGCGCTTCCAGCAGGAGATGCCGACTAAGAAGCAACTCGTAGAGTGGTACCAGCGATGGCCTATGGCCAACCTAGCTGTGGTTACCGGAAAAATTTCTGGAATAGTTGTGGTCGATGTAGACCCCAGACACGGCGGCGCGGAGTCGCTGGCTACGATGGAGGTACGCCATGGTGCTTTACCAGATACGGTGGAATCCGTAACTGGTGGTGGCGGGCGGCATATATATTTTACCCACCCTGGACACGAATGCCGTAATCGCGTGGGCGTCGCGCCTGGCATCGATCTGCGCGGCGACGGCGGGTGTATCATTGTGCCGCCCTCTGTCCATCCTTCTGGCAAACAATACCGTTGGAAGCCTGGACACGGACCTGGTCATGTCGAGCTTGCCCCACTTCCTGTCTGGTTTGAACAACCACGGTTTGGCGGGTCTAACCAGCACGGCCATCCGCTCGCCTACTGGCGAGCACTTGCGCGCAAAGTCGTCAAGGAAGGACAGCGGAACTCGACGATTGCGTCATTCGCCGGGCATTTGTTCTGGCGTAATGTTGATCCGGATGTGCTCATGGAACTGATGCTTGCCTGGAACCGAGTGCGCTGTAGTCCTCCATTGGATGATCAGGAGGTAATCAGGACAGTGCAATCGATCGAACGCTCCCACAGACAGCACCATCAGGAACCATCGGGCACGTAGCCTAGGCGTTCCAAATATTGAAATATCTCACGACAAGACGTCAGGGCTTGCAACCGATCGCTGCCATCCGGCAGAGATTCATGCGCACCAACCACCAGATAACCGCCCGGGCACAGTCGCGCAGCGATCCGTTCGAGGACTGCACGTTGCAAGCTGGCCTCGAAATAAGTGAAGACAAGATTGCGGCACAGCACCAGATCGAAGGGCCCTTCGGGCATTTCATAGCGAATGTCCTGTGAAAGAATGGTAACGCGCCGACGGTGGTGCGCCGCAACGCAAAACTCAGTATCCGACTTGTCGAATGCCTGATCAAGCCACTCGGGTGGCAGGTCTTTCAGGCTGCCTGGCGCGTAACAGGCCCTTTCTGCGCGGGAGATCATGACCGGGTCGGCATCAGTCCCAACAATATCAAACTCAACGCATGGAAATGCCGGTCGGATATGGCTGTCCCAAAGGATGGCGAGCGTATAGACCTCTTCGCCTGAAGCGCAGCCGGCGCACCAGCAACGCACAGGCCGCTTTTCTTTGCGCGCCGTCTCGAAGAGAGCAGGCAGAATGCGTTCCCCCAAAACATCGAAGACGTGCTTGTCGCGGTAGAATCTGGAGATGGTGATCCGGCAGGCCGCATCCAACACCCGCCATTCGTCAGGCGCGTCTGCAAGCATGGCTTGGTACTGATCTACTGTCTCCAGACCCAACTCCTTCATGCGTCGGGCGATCCGCTTACAAACTTGGCGACGTACCTTGCGGAAACCGGGCCAGCGCATGTCGAGTTGCGGCAAGGCCCATTGGAGAAAAGCGATGCAATCGGCGTCGTTCACGCGTCAGCCCCCTCAGGTCACGAAGAGCCATAATTCGTCAACTGTGCACTCAACTCAAACCATTGGAAAGCGCTGACGGCGTTAGCCCACTCGCCTAGAGGCGCG
>DEIT01000046.1:0-11728 GCA_002352635.1 Hyphomicrobiaceae bacterium UBA2767
CCGAGCAGGATGTTGCAAATGACCAGCGCCGCAAGTGGATAATGAAACAGGGGGCGCTTGGGTCTGTAACTCAGGGTGTCGAGTTTTGTCGGTTCCAGCTTGTCCAGCTCAACATAGATCTCCTCAAGCTTTGCTCGGTCAAGGGCGAGAAAGAACCTGCCACCGGTCGTTTTCGAGATGTTCTGCAGAGTTTCAAGGTCGAGTTCCTGCTCACCAACGGTCGTCGGGTCGCCCATCGCAATGGTGTGGATCGTGATGCCTTTTTCCGCGGTGATGGTTGCCGCCCGCGTAATAGGCATCTGGCTTCCGGTGTCGTTGCCGTCCGTCAACAGTATGGCGACCTTGTTCGACGTTGAGCTGGCATCGAAAAGCCTGACTGTTAGGCCGATTGCATCACCTATCATCGTTTTTGGCCCCGCCATGCCGGTCTGCAATTCTTCCAGAAGCTGAAGGATCGTTCGATGGTCCTCAGTAAATGTTGCTTGGGGAAATGCGGCATCGCCAAAAACCGCCAGACCCAGCCGGTCGCCCTTGCGGCGGGAAATGAAATCGCGGAGGACCAGCTTCACCGCGTCAAGGCGGGTGATCTTTTCTCCCTCACTGTTGGCGAAATCCTGTTCATCCATGGAGCCCGATAAATCGACAATCAGCATCATGTCGCGTGCGGCTTTTTCTTGGACGATTGGCTCGCCCGCCCAGACCGGACGCGCCAAGGCGATGACGACGAGCACCCAGGTCAGCAGACTGTTCAGTCGCTGCAGCCAGTTCTTCTGAAGGACCACGGCGCCGGATTGTGGCCGCTGCCCGGTTAACTCGATGAGACGACTGTAGAACGGGACGCGCAAGGCCTCGCCGTGGTCGCGAAATTCCGGCGTCAGCCAGTACACCAGCAAGGGCAACGGGAGCAGCGCAAACGCCCATGGAAACTCAAACTGCAGCACGATGACACCTCATCCATGCGGTGCTGGCATTAAGCAAATGCAGAGTGGTCGTCTCGTCCAACCATGCAGCAGATTCCTCGGCATAAGCCAGTCGATCCAGTGTCTTTGCATCCTGCTCGCAGAACAGTTCGCGACCTGCGCTCCGGTTCAGCCATTCAATCCAATCGTTTCCCCTGAGCATTGCCACTTCTTCGCGCTCTGCCGCCGCCAAGGCCGATTTGCGCAATAGGAAGGGCAAGGTCGCGAGCGTGGCCGGATCTGATGTCATTGCCTGCAGTTCGGCGAGGCCCTTGCGACGATACGCGTTGCGTCTATAGCGATCCCGGAGGCGCAATCCCAGCCAGACGGCGGCGCCCAAGATGATCGCGGCGAGGACGTACCAGCCAGTTGTCTGTGGCCACCAACTTACCGGCTCGGGCAGCGAAAGTTCCTTGAGACCCCACATGCGGTTGGAACCGAATAGTTCGGCTGACGAGATCGCGGCGCCGGTTTGGTCTGTCATCGCATGCCTCGTCGTGGCTTGAAACCAAGCAGCTTCCGGACCTGCTCGGGCACCGGCAGTCCGGTATGCAGCGGCAACACGGGAATCTCTCGCTTGAGAAGAAACTGCCGGATCTCCGCAAGTCGCTCCGAGAAAACATCGGCAAAACGCCCTCGCAGTTTCGCGTCGCCCGAGTCCACCTCCACCTGCAGTTCGCCATCGCCGACGACGAGGGGACCCAGATCAGGAAGTTGCGCCTCGAGTGGGTCGTAAACGAGCCCTGCGAGGATATCGTTGTGACGTCCGAGCCGCGTTATCAGGCGTTTCGTACCCGCGTCGGCGCCATTGAAATCGCTGATGATGCAAACCAGGGCGTCATGCTTGACCAGGCGGCAGGCACGTTCCAAGACCTCGTTCAGACGTTCCGGACGTGATACTTCGGAACTATCAGATCGCAGCGCGCCATTTTGCGCGACGATCACGCTGAGGATGCGCATGACGGTCCGCGTGCTGCGATGCGGTCGAACCTCCACCGTCTCTGCATCGTTAAAGACAATTGCGCCAACCCGGTCGCCGACGCCGACCACACGCCACGCGCCGAGTGCAGCGGTTTCAGCCGCGGTAACGGATTTCATGGCGCGCTGGCTGCCGAAAAACATGTTCAGCCGCTGGTCGACAACCAGAAGAACCGGGCGATCACGCTCTTCGGTGTAGACCCGCGTGTGCGGCTCACGCATGCGGGCGGTGACTTTCCAGTCGATGTTGCGGATGTCGTCGCCCGGCAAGTAATTGCGGATCTCCTCGAAATTTAGACCCCGGCCACGCAGGCGCGATGCCTTTTGACCGGCGAGCAGGCTATGGATCGGTTGGCGCGGTAGAAATGAGAAGCCCTGACCTTGATGCTTGAGGCGGATCAAACTCTGCAAATCTGTGTATACGCCCGTTGTCATTCACTCGCCCATATCGGCAATGTCCGGCTAACGCTTTGCATTCAACACCTCAATGAGAGGATCACTGCGAGAACCAGAGGGAAGCTTCGTACCCAGCAAGAGCGATAGCGTGGGAGCAACAGCAACGGTGTCAACCAATCTGCTGACATGCTGCGCCTCTATTCCATTTCCGGCAAACATGATCGGGACATAGCTATCGTAGCTCCATGGCGAGCCATGGGTTGCCGCGACGTTCAGTCCATCGAAATCATTGATGAACCTGTTTGGTTCGAACACCAGATAGATGTCGCCCGAGCGTTTCGGGTGGAAGTTTTTTAGCACCGACCTGATCAGCGGTGTGTCAGGCAGGTTTGCGGAAGAAAGTGCCCGGCTCGAGATTGCCAGGCTCACACCCTTGAACTTCATCAGTTGCTCCGAGACAGCTTGCTCTACCTCGGCTTGATCGAGATTGCGCCTGCGTATCAGATCTCGGTTTAGATAGAGGTAGGGGTGGAAATAGGAGGTAATCAATTTCTCGCCGATACCGAAGCGGGCTTTCAAGGCGACGATTGCGCCTTCTTTGTCGAAGGCATTTGGGTCGATATACTTTGCTTCAAAGCCAAGCTCCGTCAGATATCCTGGGGCCTCTGGTCCGCCATGGTCTGCGGACAATACGATCAAAGTCTTATCCAGACCGACTTCGGCATCAACGAATTGAAACAATTCCGCCAAACTTCGATCCAAGCGCAAGATGTTGTCTTCGCTTTCGAGGCTGGATGCTCCGAACATATGGCCAACATAATCTGTGGCCGAAAAACTCACGGACAGGTAGTCCGGAACCGCGTCTCGTCCGAGTGCCTCGTTCCTGATCAAGGCCTTCGCAAAATCGAGGACAAGTTCGTCTCCTGCCGGACTGATGGTCAGCAAAGTCGTGAAATATTTGTTGCCGGGTCTGCCGAAAGGGTGGGGGAAGGTACGCCCGAAACCCGGTAGTGCGGTTTCGTAGGGCCTGTCATCAGCGTCGCCGAACAGATAGCTCGATTTATCATGAAGGAGTTCCCATGATTTTCCGGCATACTTGTTTGTTGGGTTCTGTGCGTTCCAATCGATCACCCATTGCGGATATTCTTCGTAGTAAAATCGGCTGGTGATGAACTCACCGGATTTCTTCGAAAACCAAAATGCCTTACCGGTATGCCCAGCCATTGATATGGCCCCGCGATCCTTGACTGAAACTCCGAAGACCTTGGATTTTCCTCCCTGATTCAGCATCAGTTCATCGCTGAACGTTGAAACCAAGATGGCGGAGGGCGAACGACCGTCAGATCGGGCAGTTCGTTGCGTGGGGTCGATCTCTGTTTTCTTGTCGACGCCTGCGCCCTTGCTCAGGACAGGATAACGCGCGTCTTCCACGTTGTACTTCAGTGCGCCGCTTTGACGATCAAGCCATACGTTGGCAACCATGCCGTGCGCTGAGGGATGAGCGCCTGTCGCAAGCGTCGTATGCCCTACGATCGTCTCGGTATTGGCATGCGCGTGATGGGCGTTTCGGTACACCGTGCCGTTTTCGGCGAGATAACGGAAACCGCCTTCTCCGAACCGGTCGTAGAAGCGCCAGGGCATGTCGCCACGAAGCTGGTCGACAGTGATCTGCAATATCAGTCTGGGTTTTTCGCGCTCCTGTGCAGCAACACCACCCATACCGGTCGCAAATGCAACAATGGCAACAGTCAGAAATCTTATCCACAAAGTCCGGTTGATCTTCGCCTCCTTATGGTTCGGGTTGGTTCAAGGCACCGCCACCTGGCTCACGATTTCCTTGATGATGTGATCCGTCGTTATTCCGTCGGCATTGGCCCCATAACTCGGGATAAGGCGGTGGCGCAGGACGTTGTGCACGACGGCTCGCACATCGTCAGGCGAGACGTAGTCGTTACCCTGCAGCCAGGCATGGGCACGGGCGCACTTATCGAGCCCAATTCCGCCCCTCGGACTGGCGCCCACTTCGATCCAGCCTTTGAGTTTGTCTGAATAGCGTTCCGGATAGCGTGTCGCGAAAATCAGATCGACGATGTAGGTCTCGATGGCGTCGGTCGTATGGACTTTTGCGATTTCCTTGCGGGCATCGAAGACAGCTTTTTGCGGGATTGGCGTTTCTTTTTTCTTCTTTCCCGCCGGTGCCGGGCTGGCCTCACCCCGCACGAGACGAATGATCTGACCTTCGGCTTCTTCCGTGCCGTATCCAATCATCACGTGCATGAGAAAGCGGTCCATCTGCGCCTCGGGCAGCGGATAGGTGCCTTCCTGTTCGATCGGGTTCTGGGTCGCCATGACCATGAACAGCTCGGGCATCTTGTGGGTGGTCCCGGCAACGGTGACCTGGCGCTCCTCCATCGCTTCGAGCAAAGCGGCTTGTACCTTGGCGGGCGCGCGGTTGATCTCGTCGGCAAGTACGATGTTGCCGAAGATGGGGCCGGGCTGGAATTTAAACTGCCCTTTACCGCCGGCGGAATAATAGATTTCTGTGCCCGTCACGTCAGCGGGTAGCAGGTCGGGGGTAAACTGGATGCGGCTGAAATCAGCTGCCAGATTATTTGCCAGGCTCTTGATCGCACGGGTCTTGGCAAGACCAGGCAAGCCTTCCACAAGTAAATTACCGTCTGCCAACACGCCAATAATCAGCCTGTCGACCACCTCTTCCTGGCCGATGATGGAGCGCTGCATGCGCGCCTTGAGATCGAGGACTTGATCGTGGACGGTCACTGACATGGCCTTCGTCAATTGTAAGAATCCGGCCCGCTCAATGTAAAGTTAGAGAGGCGGCGCGGGCCGGATGACATATGATCCCGGCTACTGTGAACCAGACGGAGCCTCAAGCTTTTCCATCACCTTGGAAAGGCTGAAACTTCCCGGTTTCTGGCGTGGGGGAAATTCCTTGAAGGTCTCCAGGAAGTTCGCAACATAGACCTGAGCGGGCACTAGCAGATATACGCGATCGATCAGCCAGTCGTAATAGGTATTCGACGTGGAATAGGCCCGTTCATACGGGTCACGGCGAAGGTGGAAGATCAGCGGTACGCGAAGCTCGGTCCATGGTTCAATCCATGCCCGCAAGGTGGCTTCCGCCTTCTGCTCCATAAAGAGGGCCTTCCAGTCGTTATAGCGCAGCGCGGTCAGGTCTCCTTCATCAGAAAAATAGAAGATCTCTTTACGGGGCCCCTTCTTTTCCTTGCCAGTCAAATGAGGGAGGAAATTGTAGCCATCGAGGTGCACCTTGTAGGTGCGCCCGATCGCCTTCACACCACCCTTCTTGAGTTTGGCTTTGATGTCTGCATCGCCTGCAGCGGCCACCAATGTGGGCAACCAGTCCATATGGTGCATGATCTCGTTGGAAATCTGACCTGGCTTGATCTTGCCTGGCCACCTGACCATCGAAGGCACTCGCCAGCCGCCTTCCCAGTTCGTGTTTTTCTCACCACGAAACGGCGTCATACCCGCATCCGGCCACGTGTTCATGTGGACACCGTTGTCCGTTGAATAGTGCACAATGGTGTTGTCGGAAATGCCGAGATCATCCAGTTTTTTGAGCAGTTTGCCGACATGCATGTCATGCTCGACCATGCCGTCTGAATATTCGTCCTGTCCGGAAATGCCGCGCAACGAGTCTTTGACATGGGTGCGGAAATGCATACGCGTACCGTTCCACCAGACGTAGAATGGCTTGCCGGCCTTGTGCGCCCTGTCGATGAAATTTAGTGCCTGATCCACGGTCTCGTCGTCGACCGTTTCCATGCGCTTCTTGGTCAGCGGCCCGGTGTCCTCGATTTTGCCGTCTGCCGACGACTTGATCACGCCTCGAGGACCAAAACGTTCACGGAATTTGGGGTCTTTGGGATAATCCTCGTTTTCCGGCTCTTCCTCTGCATTCAGATGATAGAGATTGCCGAAAAATTCATCAAAGCCGTGATTGGTCGGCAGCATGTCGTCTCTGTCGCCGAGATGGTTCTTGCCAAACTGTCCAGTGACATAACCTTGCGCCTTTAAAAGCCCGGCGATGGTCGGGTCCTCTTTTTTCATGCCCTCTTCGGCGCCCGGGAGACCAACCTTTGAGAGACCGGTGCGAAACACGCTCTGGCCCATGATGTAGGATGACCGACCTGCAGTGCAGGATTGCTCACCGTAATAGTCGGTGAAGATCATGCCTTCTTTGGCAATCCGGTCAATGTTCGGCGTGCGATAGCCTATTAGGCCCATTGTGTAGGCGCTAATATTCGATTGGCCGATATCATCACCCCAGATCACCAGGATGTTGGGTTTCTTTTCCTGTGCATGAGCACCGGGTGTGGTCGTCAATGCCACAACGAATAACGCAGCTAAGAAAATCGTGACAAACCCGACCAAACTTCGGTTGTTCTTCATCGTTCTACCTCCGCATTTAACAACATGATCAGCAAAACATTGCTTGGGCCGTCTTCCGCGGCCTTTATTTCTGAGCCTCCTTGAGGGGGCGATTCAGAACCGTTCGGAACCCGACATGCTCGGCACCAAGATCGACCTCCTGCGGCTGGCGGGCCGAGGGGCGGTAACGCGAACAAAAATTCGATGCACACAGATAAGATCCGCCCTTGATCACGCGCTGCGGCGCCTGGCCGGGCGCAAGCTTGATAAGGTGAAGAGCAGGACCTACAGGATTCCGCGCTGCCTCGCGGGCGTGGCCGCGCCGATACCAGTCGCGCGTCCATTCCCAGACATTGCCAAGCATGTCACTCAACCCGTAGCCATTCGCCGGGAAGCACCCCACCGGGGCAGTGGTCTCGAAGCCATCGTCGTTGGTATTTAGAATTGGAAAAATGCCCTGCCAGGTGTTCGCGATCGGGTTGCCTGCCTTGTCAAAGGGTCTTGACCAGTCCTCCGACGCGTCACGTCCACCCAGTGCCGCAAACTCCCACTGTGACTCTGTGGGCAGGCTGCGACCGCGCCATTTGGCGTAGGCAATCGCATCCTCGTATGCAATGTGAACGACCGGATGGTTATCCTTGTCTTTGATCGAGCTGTCGGGACCTTCTGGATGTCGCCAATTCGCACCTTTCACATATTGCCACCATCTGCTCAGGCGGGCGCCCGGCCGCAATGCGGTGGGTTTGACGAAGACGATGGCACCAGGCTCCAGCAAGAGCTTCGGCATGCTTGGACGAGATCGTGGATCGAGTCCACGCTCGGCGAGCGTGACGTATCCCGTCGCATCCACAAAGTCGCCAAACTGAGCGTTGGTGACTTCGTGCTCATCGATCCAGAAACCATCTACTCGCACGCTGTGTGCATGTCGCTCTTCGGGTCTCTGGTCATCCGATCCCATGCGGAATGCACCACCTGGAATGAAGACCATGCCGGCGGTTTCCGCGCTGCTACCCGGCGTGCCTGAATAGCTGGTGCACCTGACACTTTCGGCAGAAACTGTTGCGGGAAAAAGCAGGAGAGTGGCAAAAACTACGCTCCTGACGCTTGTACGCATGACAAACCTCCCACCTTCAGTAACTACTCTACTTCAGAGGTAAAATGAACACAACCAACGCTATTCTGGGGGGGGTGTGACTCAACCTAAAGTTGTAGACTCGCATGCTAATTTCAGGAGGTCAGCATGTGGTGTGGTTGACGTTGGAATCGACGCGTGTGGCGACCAGTCGCGCCTATCGGGACAGCTGGGAGGCGCATGCAATGTCCGCTTATGGCTGCCGATTCAACTGATCGCCGCAACACATTGTGCGAACTTCTCAGCTGGTGAGTGATAGTTCAATGTCTTTCGCGGCCGTTCATTGAGCTCCCGCGCCACGGCATCGAGTTTGGCCTGGCTATGCACCGAGAGGTCGGTGCCCTTCGGGAAGTATTGGCATACATAAGACTTGCGCGCGCCCTTCGAAACCTTCAATCCGAAACCCTTCAGATCGCGGTCCCAAATGAAGTAGTCGCGCTCGCCGATGTGGGCACCATCAACGACTGATTTCGTGAGCTTCCGCGCTGGCATAGGAAATTGGACCTGTGCTTACTTTTTCGATGAATAAGCACATAGCAAGCACGCAAAACGGAACTTCAAGGAATACCTGGGAACGAACAGAGGAAAAAATACATATTTTATTGGTGTTCATGGAGCATCTGGGAAAGAGCAGGAAACTCACAAATTCTAATTCCCTTGCCCTCCGAAGGCAGAGGTCGCACGTTCGAATCGTGCCGGGTGCGCCATATTTCCACGTCAATTCAATAATTTATCTGGCTGTGGTTTTTCAATATTTTCCGGTAAGTGCTCGCGGAAGCAGAAAAAATCCATCTGCAGCCGACAAAACCGGGAACAGAATTGACTGTCTTCTGAACGGCAATAGCCACATAGACAGATCGTCAGCCCAGCCGAACGGTTAGTCTCACAGTGGCCCTAAGACAACACAAAGATCATTCCTCCCTGAAAGCCTTTTCAAACTGGTCTGACGGGATTCAAGAGATAGCTCAGGGTGGTTTGGGCGCCAGTTTGTAGGAGCGTAGCCACCGATTGGTTCGTCTTCCTGTTGCTTGTTGTCGCGTCGGCCCAACGCTCCGTGATTGTGGATAGACAATAAATTCTCGAATTTCGACAGAACCTTAGTCATCGTTTTTCTTGCTCTTTGTTTTCAGAGGAGCAAGATTACTATGGTGCACAACGTAAGATTTTGATTTAACCGCAGGGGACACGAGTGTCAGAACTCTTGTTATTGGGATGCTCGAAGACCAAGATCGACGAGCCAGACCAGCTTCCAGCTCTCTTTTGATACGATGGGCCTTTCTATAAAGATTTCCAAAAAATCTGCGCGGTTTGGTTTGGCCACAGGGGTTGGACGTAGCCGTTCTTTCAGCTGAGTTTGGTTTGATTGGTGGTCTTAGTTGGATACGCGACTACGACCGCTCCATTCCATTGGCGGCAGTTGGTGCGGAGGGCCGACCAAGTCCGCTTTGGGTCACGGGCTAACGTACGATCCGAGTGCTCTTGCCCTCCGCTCTGCACGCGTAAGCGGTCCTTGATGCAAAAGGCCGGTTGCTTGCTCGGTTGAAGAGTATAGGGACAGCTCCTCCTGCTGCTATCCTCTTGACTTGATCCATCGCAAAGCAGGAGAGCATTCCTCCGCAGTAAAATGATACCGTTAGCATGCACTGGTAGGACGTTCTTCACGTAGGTGGTTTGAAATGACTCTTTTCGGAGTTGGCTCACGATGAAAATAAGAATCGCGGACCTCATGGCGAAGCGCGTCATATCGGTCGTCCCACATCACACGGTGACCCATGTGAGGGGCATAATGGAGCGCAATCGCATCCACGCCATACCGGTGGTCGGTCCGCAGATGGAAGCGCTCGGAATTGTCTCGTCTGTCGATCTTGCCCGCCGTCTGAAAGATGAAACCCCGATCAACCGGGTCATGAGCCGCGATGTGAAAACGATTCCCGCCTACAATGACGTCAGCGCCGCGGCGCGAGCCATGAGACGCAGCAAGATCCATCATCTGGTTGTCACTCATGAGAAACAGGTGGTCGGCATGATCAGCTCATTCGACCTCATGAAGCTTGTCGAAGGCCACCGTTTCGTGATGAAGAATGCGCCGACCAAATCGGCCAAAAAATCCCGCAGATAGTAGACAAACGACAAGCTGGCGCGCGGCCGTGAGTGCAGCTGATTTTCTAATAGAGTAAGCGGAACACAAATGTCCGCTCCGGGTCACAAGCGGCCCTGCTCCTATTCCCGAACGACCCACACTGAGCACGTTGCGTGCCGAACAATCTGCCCGGCATTTGGACCTAAAAGATAGTCCTTCAATTCGGGTTTATGCGCGCCTATGACTATAAGGTCGGCTCCAACGTCGCGGGCAAAATCCAGAGCCTCCTTGTAAACACTGCCAATGCGTACAACCTGCTCAAGTTGCACGTCGTCTATGGCGTGCTGCTCAATGAGCGCGGCCAGTCGCCCGGTCGCGTCGTCAATGAGTTTGCTTTCGTAATCCTCTGGTATGAGCTGCGCCACCACGGTCATCTTGTACATACCATTGGGCACAACACTCAAAACGTGAAGCCGTGCGCCCGTGTGTCTTGCATAGTCGATCGCCGTGGGCAATGCCTTGCGCCAGGAGCTCTCGTCATCCAGGTCTACGAGCGTGACGATGTTCTGCATCTTGTGTCCTTGCCTATATTTAGAAGCCAAACCGCCCAGATAACCAAAGATTTCGACCGGACAAGGCGGAGCGCCGATCATTCACGGCGCTTCTTCAATCCAGTTCCGCCAGCAGCCTATTGGCCTTCTTCTGTTGTTGCTTGTTGGTTTTCAGGCTGAACTCGAGAGATTTGATTTTGGCTTTAGAACTTTCAGCTCTCAGTTTTTTCTCAAGCTTGGCTTTCGTTTTGTCGAGTTTATCCATGACATTCTTGATTGCCTTGCGTTTGTTCGATCGCCTCAGGCTTTCCGAATTGAAAAATCCATTCATTCTCATGCGCGCGGTCCTGCATGGCACGGAGTGATCCAGAATTGGTACCGCAGATGGATGACAACTGGATGACAATTCGCGTCACAAGGCCTCACACGCAAACAATTGGCGTAGCGCGCGCCGGGAACCAGTTGAGTTGTCGCAAAGATGTCGATGTGCTCACAAAGACCGAGATGTGAGTGACCAATAAAACAGGCAATTTCCCAATCTATTGCTCTAGGTGCTATCCTGTGAACGCGTTTGCTCAGGCTTTAGACTGAAGCGAACCATCTGGCTAACCATGGCAAACAAGGATCGACCAAAACCTGATAAATTAGGGCCCTGCCTGAATGCGTGCATACTTGCCCGGACCGAATGGGAGGCTTTGACGTGCGACGACATAGATCTGTTCAATAGCAAAGTCGTTTGCCGGACATACAGGGCGGGGAGCATCATCTTTGGACAAGGCGATCAATGCAGAGGGTTGTATCTGGTCGAACGTGGATTGATCGCGGTCCGAAAAATCGATGGACAGGGTCAGTCTGCAATCGTCCGGCTCGCTCCTCAAGGCCATTCACTCGGCTACCGACCGCTTTTGGCGAAGGAGAATCATCGAGCTACCGCCGAGGTTATCAACGATTCTCGAATCTGCTTTGTGGACGCGCCCACCATGCACAGCTTGTTGCTCAACAATCCCACTCTCGGCATGCGGTTCTTGGAGCTTACTGCTCAGACTCTCGGCGGGGCCGAGGCGCGCTTGTTTCAGGTCGCAGCATTGAGCGTTCGGACGCGCATCATCCATATTCTGATCTTGCTGCGCGATCACTACGGTAAGATGGCGGACGACGGAGCCTTGTTTCTTGATCTGCCGATGTCGCGGCGCGACCTGGCCGATATGATCGGCGC
>DEIT01000046.1:11852-12168 GCA_002352635.1 Hyphomicrobiaceae bacterium UBA2767
GTCGCCTACGCGTCAGGTCGACATGCTGTTATGAATTGCAGGTATTTTCTCCCCGGAACCGTGTCGGCTCAACCCACGACAGAACAGCCAAAAAGTCAGCCCTTACCCATAAGCTGACGTATGTGGCAATGGAATTGGTGTGTGAGGTTGTCAGACTGCACCGCCAATTCTCAAGCCAGCCAATGACTTAGGTCATAGAAGTCCTGCTCGAAGACGAATAAAATTACTTCACAGATGTGCCCTCCCTGAGGTTCAAGCCCGCACAAACCTCGCGGCGGGAGCATGCGGGTACATTTGCGCGGAGTTGTTGCAGTAC
>DEIT01000186.1:0-994 GCA_002352635.1 Hyphomicrobiaceae bacterium UBA2767
TACGATGATGTGATCCGTTTGGCGCAAAGCGCAAAAGGCATGGATGAATTCGGCTACCGGGCGGAATTCATCAATCTTGTGCGGTTGGCCAAATCGGCACCGGCGATGGACCCGCTTCGCCGCTAGAGTAAACCGTCTTGTCGAAAACCGATTGGGAGGATGCGCCAAACCGTATCCTCCCATTCATGTTCAAGCCGCCTTCAACTCGAATCCGAACTGTTCCGACAATTCTGCAATACCCGCTTCCGCTTCACCTGCGCCGAGCGGCAGGAATGGCGGACGCACCCGCGCCCACTGGGGATCGTTAAGGTAGTGGGCGACGATCGCCTTGAGCATCGGGATCATGGGCCGCTCCTGAATGGTCTGGCGCACGGCAGTGATCTCGGCTTGCAGGGCATCTGCCTGATCGGTTTCCCAATTGTCGTAAACATTGCGGATCATGCGCGCGTTCACATTGCCGGTTGCCGTGATGCATCCTGCAGCGCCGTTGCGCATGCCATCGAGCAGGAAAATCTCGGACCCCGGAAATATGGTGAAGCCCGGATACGCATCGAGCAACGCTTTGGTGTTGTCCCAATCGCCAGAGGAATCCTTCAACCCCACGACTGTTTCCGGATAGGCCTTGATAAGACGGCCAACCAATTCCACCGAGAAGCCGACATGAGCCACTGGCGGGATATGGTAGAGATAAACCCTGAGACGGTCATTGCCGACGCGTTCGATGAAGTCGGCAAAATATGCGAACAGCCCGTCGTCACTGACCGCCTTGTAGTAGAATGGCGGCAGCGTCATCACACCACCGCAGCCACGCTCTACGGCGTGTTTCGTGACCGCCACGGTATCCGACAACGCGCACAATCCCGTTCCCGGCATCAGCAATTTCGGATCAATGCCGCCATTAATGAGTGCGTCGAGAAGACCAATCCTCTCCTCAACGCCAAGCGAGTTCGCCTCACCCGTTGTTCCAAAGGGTGCCAGTCCCGTGCACCCATCT
>DEIT01000186.1:1142-20953 GCA_002352635.1 Hyphomicrobiaceae bacterium UBA2767
GTCGCCATGTCGGCGATGGTGTAGTCGTCCCCGGCCATATACTCGGTGTTTGCAAGACGCCGGTTGAGGACACCGTAAAGCCGCTTGGACTCGTTTACATAACGTTCTTCTGAATATTCACTGACGCCCTTGTTGTTTTTTACGAAGTGGTGGGCCTGCCCGATCATCGGGCCGATACCACCCATCTGCCACATCAGCCATTCCACCGTGCGCCACTTTTTCTCAAACTCCTGCGGCCAGAACTTACCGGTCTTCTCCGCCAAATACATCAGGATTGCACCTGACTCGAAAAGAGTGAATCCGTTGTCGTTGTCGACGATCGCCGGGATACGGTTGTTTGGTGCGATTTCCAGAAAACTCGCCTCGAATTGCTCGTCCTTACTGATGTTGATTGGGTGCGCCTTGTAGTCCAGCGCACACTCTTCCAGCATGATCGAAACCTTGCGGCCATTCGGGGTCGACCATGTGTACAGATCAATCATTTTCGTAATCCTCTCCGGGTATGAAATCGGCGCACACCATAGTGAGCGAACCCATCCGGCACAACGTTGCTTCGCTGAAAAGCAATTGCATCCAAAATACGATAAAGCACCGGCCCGACGCTAGCTAAGCCGTACCAGCCATATCCAGGCGGTCACGGTGATTGGACTGAGAACGGTCGAAATCAGCACCATAGCGCCGGCGACGTCGGGAGCGCGTTCATATTCCGTTGCAAAGATTGCCATCAAAATTCCCACCGGTGCCGCCGCCGCGACGATAAGGAGATCGACAAGACCCGGTTCAAACCCTGTCAGCAGCAGTGCGCCCCATGTGAGTACCGGCGCCAACAGCAATTTGAGGCCAACGCCAAGCCATACCGGGCCATTGGACATC
This sequence comes from Hyphomicrobiaceae bacterium UBA2767, assembly GCA_002352635.1. GTDB lineage: Bacteria > Pseudomonadota > Alphaproteobacteria > Rhizobiales > Methyloligellaceae > UBA2767. The sequence goes on from DEIT01000186.1 coordinate 2,016, forward strand.
GAAAAGCGTGTTTCAGCCAGTTGAGCACCAAGCGTCAGGAGCGCAATGGCAATATAGGCGCCCGCAATGATCTTGATTGGGTGTGAGATCACCTGGGGCATCTCTATGTCCAGCCCCTTGATCACGACACCCGCGGCAACGGCGATGATCATCGGCGATGTAAAGAGCGCACGTATGGATTGCGCGAGCCCGGCGCTCTTTTGCGCCAGCAACAACACGCCATAGGGCACAATCACAATGGAATGGAGAGAAACAATCAGTGTTTGGTGCAGCAGATAGTCGGCCGGGAACGCCAATTGGGCAACCGGCAATCCGAAGTTCCCGGAATTTGCATAACCAAGTGCCAGGGCCACGAGCGGGCGCAGATCCGCCTGAACCCGAAGCAACACCGCGATGGCCCAGCCGATGGCGGTAAAACAGGCGAATTGCAGAACCGTAAACCACACAGCAGGCCAAGCATCGCTCAACGGCAACTCGGCACTTGTGAGGAAATGAAACAAGGCACATGGCAGGATCACGTTCAACAGGAGCCTGCTCAGGGTCCTGACATTCAGGGAAAGCCTGCGCTGAACCAGCCACCCCAGCGCCATCAGAACGACGATGGGCAGCGTCACAGTTGTAAGAATTTCGATGAACAGGCTCACGATACGCCCGATTTCCTCGATTGTTCTGATGTTTCCGGCACAAGAACGATGCCGGAATGGACTGTCTTCGCCTAACCTTTGACGCAAAGAGCTGCAAGCATTATCGCGCCTGGTGGAGGAAAACGGATATCCAGCGCTTATACATCGGCCCTTAAAATTCCACGCCAAAGCCTAAGTTTCGTCACAGGACTCGGGTCTTAAGGCAGGAAGACGCGGCGACGTCTCCAACGGAGCATATTGTATGCCGGACTATGCAGATTTATTGGCGTTTCTAGCGAAGAATCCACCTCAGTTTGAAAGCGAGCGTCGGCTCCACGCCTCTCTACTCGAATTGATGGCGCAGTGCCTTAGAACCGAAACCACCGTTGAAGATCATTTGGCGGAAAATGGCGACGATACTCTCGAAGACCTTATCGAGAAAAGCCATACACGCTGGGTTCGCTACAACTAGACGCAATCGACGTCTAAGCCAGTCGACATCTCCAAATCTATACGCCTGCGACAGCGGGTCATCTGTCCACCGGTTTTGCGTGGGTGCTAGAGAACGCGCTCGCAAAAAGACGGACGGTGTCCGCGTATGCCATATAGTGTCCGCAGCGAATCCCGCCGGAGAGAAGGTTCCATGGTCAGCTCAACTGAAGACGTCGTCCAGTCCCTGCTTACGAGCTTTGATCAGGGACAGCGTAACGAGACACCCTATCGACACTGGTTCCTGGACGACTGCCTGCCAACGGACATTCTCGACGATGTTGTCGATCTCCCGTTCGCTGCACCCGATCTCGGCGGGGTATCCGGCAAGCGCGAACTTCACAACGCCACACGGACCTATTTCGATGTCGAGAACCGCGCCAAATATCCAAGCGTTGAGAAATTTTCCGAAGCGTTTCAGGACAAGAGGGTCATCGAAACGGTTGAGCAGCATTTTGGCACAGGTCTGAATGGGACCTATTTGCGTATCGAGTATGCTCAGGACATTGACGGGTTCTGGCTGGAGCCGCATTCCGACCTCGGCGTGAAGAACTTCACGATGCTTCTGTATCTGTCCAAGAATGAGGCCCATCAGGACCTTGGAACGGATATCTACGATGGGAAGAAAAAACATTTCGGCCGCTCACCATTCGAGCCCGGCGGCGCGCTTGTCTTCGTTCCTGCGGACAATACGTTCCATGGCTTTGATGCCAGAAAGATCGATGGCGTGCGCAAATCGATCATCATCAATTACGTCACCGATGAGTGGCGCGCGCGCGAGCAGCTTGCCTTTCCGAACCAGCCAATTTCTGCGTAGGCTGGCAAAGGTTCCGTTGTCAGGTTTTAATCTCTATCTCTGCCGGAAATTCAATTGAGCCTTGGCGGGCTGATTGAGTGTGTTCCTGCGCAACCGCATAGTCTGGTTACTGTATGCCTTCGTTAGACATCAATGTGCGTAACGCAGCACCGGAAGACGCAGAGGCGATCGCCCGCCTGATGGGTTGCCTTGGGTATCACACGACCGCTGAACAAATGCGCAATAGGCTCGACGCCATTGGCCGCGAACGCTCATACGCGACATTTGTAGTGATCGCGAATGACAAGCTTGTCGGCGTCGTCGGAGCATGTGTTTGTCCACTCTATGAGGAAGATACTCCTGTGGGGCGGGTCGTCGCTCTGTGCGTTGCCCCCGCCACACGCGGATCAGGGTTCGGAACAGCTTTGGTTGAACGTGCTGAAAGATGGTTGCGCGAAAAAGGCGTCTCTGCGGTATTGGTCAATAGCGGAAACGAAAGAGATGACGCACACGCTTTCTATACACGACTTGGATATGATGCGACGGGTGTCAGATTTAGAAAATCGTTCAAATAGGCATATCCAAGCTTGAGTTGAGTACATGCTTAAACCGCCCTCCGTTTCGTGCATGTTTCTATTAGCAGCAGTCTGCGCCTCATCTCCCGGATTTGCAGATACCAAAACCGGCATCGCTGCCTACAAGGTTGGAGATTACACAACCGCCTTAAGGGAATTCCGTGCTGCCGGGGAAAACGGTGACATCCAGGCGCAGAACAATCTCGGAGCCATGTATGACAAGGGGCTTGGCGTTGCTCCCGACTTTGCGGAAGCGGCCAAATGGTTCCGAAAGGCTGCCGAGAATGGCAGTGCGAAGGCGCAAAGCAACCTCGGCATCATGTACGCCAATGGACGCGGCGTAGGGCTGAATCATGTGGAAGCCGTCAAATGGTTCCGCCTCGCCGCCGATCAGGGCGTGTTGCTCGCCCAATTCAATATGGGACTGTCATACGAGCGCGGGCATGGCGTTGAAAGAGACTATGGCAAGGCCGCCAAGTGGTATCGCATTGCGGCTGAAAAAGGCCACGCCAAAGCGCAGAACAATCTCGCACTTGCGTATGAGAACGGCCGAGGTGTCGAACGCGACCGGGATCAGGCAATTTCGTGGTACCGGAAGGCTGCCGATCAGGGGCTCACGGTTGCCCGGTCAAATCTGTCGCGTGTGCTTTCGGGGAACTGATCATGTGCCAGGGGCGGTGAAGCGTTGTGCCTAATTGGGCTTGTCTCCGAGTTTCCGCTCGGCCTCAGCAATGAAATTCCGGTCGATGGAAACCGCGTCCCGCTCGCGTGAGAGCAACAGCTGGAACACCATGTTCGAGCCATGCAGGAACCCGAGCTCGGCTGCTCCCAGATAAAACTCCCACATGCGGCAGAAGCGTTCGTCGTAAAGCTCCTTGGCTTTCTCCCGATTGGCGGTGAAACGCGTGCGCCAATCGCGCAACGTGTAGTAGTAATGCAGCCGCAATACTTCCATATCCGCGGCCCACAATCCCTGGCGTTCCGTGGCGGCGAAAGTCTCGGAAAGTGCCGGCACATATCCGCCTGGAAAGATGTATTTGCGGAAGAACGGCCCCGTCGTCCCCGGCTGAGTCATGCGTCCAATGGAATGGATGAAGGCGTAGCCATCGGGCTTTAAAAACTCGCGCACCTTGCCGAAATACTCATCGAAGTGCCCGATGCCGACATGCTCCATCATGCCAACGGACACGACCCGGTCGTATTCGCCTGTCACCTCACGATAGTCCTTCTGGACAAATTCTATTCTGTCGGCAACGCCGGCCTGTTTGGCGCGTTTCTTTGCGATAGCGATTTGCTCAGGCGAGACGTTGAGCGCGGTTACCTGCGCACCCTCCTGTGCCAGACGTATGGCAAAGGAACCCCAGCCGCTGCCGATTTCCACAACCGACATACCGGGCTTCAACTGCAACTTCGCGGTTGCGCGGTTCAACTTTGCGGCCTGGGCTTCCTCCAGCGTATCGTCTGGCGAACGGTAAAAGCCGCAACTGTAGTTCAGCCCATCATCGAGGAAGAGCTCGTACAACTCGGTCGAGAGGTCATAGTGGTGGCGCGCCTGGCTCTTGGCCCGTTCAACGCTGTTCTGTTGCTGGCGCCGGCGCATAGCCCGCCATCCACGCCGCAGCGCGCCTTGCACCTTGTGGCTCGCCAGCGGTCCGCGATTGATGGAGAAGAGATAGAGCAGGTCGTAACATCCGGAGCCTTCCTCAAAGGTAAGCCCACCGTCCATATAGGCCTCAGCTGCCTGGAGTTCCGGATTGAGGAACAGTTTCCAGCGCAGGGATTTGTCGTGCAGCTGCATGGTCACATCCGGACCATCCTCGCCGCTGCCAAACCGGTGCGAAGTCCCGTCAACGTCAATGACGGTCAGGCGTCCGTTGCGCACAAAAGTCTTGAGAAGATTGCTAAGTGGCCACATGGGCTCATGCACCTACAGACCAACTGCAGGTCAGTCAATTGGTACGATTAGTTGCGGACTCTGCGGGAGACCGCGCGGAGATGCTAACGGACCGATTTTGCCGCGGCCAGAATGGCATCGGCATTGAGCCCGTGATGCGCGTACAGCTCATCGATTGAACCCGATTGACCAAAGTGCTCGACGCCCAGGGCGCGCACCTTGTGGCCGCATACCGCACCGATCCAGGAGAGTGTCTCGGGATGCCCGTCAGCGAGCGTCACGATGCCAGCATCACGAGAAACTTGCCGGAGCAGTTGTTCGACATGACTTGAGACACCCCTCTCCCCCCGCTCGCGCGCGCGGTTCGAAGCATGCCAACCCGCGGACAGGCGATCAGCGGACGTGACTGCCAGAACGCCAAGACCCCGGTAACGCTCAGCAAGCAGGCCTGCTGCCTGGATAGCCTCCGGCGCGACCGGACCCGTGTAGGCCAGAACGAGTTTCGTGCCGGGCTCTGGAGCGCGCATCCAGTATCCCCCCTGAATTATCGCTGCTTCCAGATCAGGGGGCATGGTTCGGTCTGGCTGCTCCACGGGCCGTGTTGAAAGCCGCAGATAGACGGAGCCACCCTTCTCGTCCCGCAACCACCCGGCTTGCGCCTCGATCTCCGGATCTTCCGTCTTCTCCCCTTCCCGCTGAACATAGTCGAAGGCCCAACGCATGATCACGGTCAACTCATCCAGAAATGCCGGCTCGAAAGAGGCCAGTCCGTCCTGCGCCATGCCGATGAGTGGCGTACCGATGGATTGATGCGCGCCGCCTTCCGGTGCCAGGGTTATCCCGCTCGGGGTCGCAACGAGAATAAACCGCGCGTCCTGATAACAGGCATAATTCAGGGCATCGAGACCGCGCTGGATGAACGGGTCGTAAAGCGTTCCGATTGGAATGAGACGCTCGCCGAACAGGGAATGAGACAGCCCGGCCGCCGCCAGCATGAGGAACAGATTATTCTCGGCAATGCCGAGTTCAATATGCTGGCCCTCCGGTCCCTTTTCCCAGCGCTGCGGACTCATCAGGCCCCGGTCCTTGAAAATATCACTCTCATCCTTGCGTGCGAACAGTCCTCGCCGATTCACCCACGGTCCCAGGTTTGTTGAGACGGTAACGTCGGGAGACGTGGTAACGATGCTGCGGGCGAGAGCAGTGTCATTGCGGGCAATATCCGCTAGAATCCGACCAAAGCCCTCCTGAGTGGACGCGGCACCCTTGGTCTCCGGGACCGCAATCTCGTCAACGCCAACACGCTCCGCCGTCAACCGGCGGGGACCCTTCGCATTGAACGGCACGGCGTCGAGAAACGACTGCAGTGTTTCCGCGTCGTGATCCAGTCCAGCGAACCGCTCCCATTCCTCACCGGCTGCGATGCCGTTGGCATCGCGGAAGGCATCCATCTGGGCAGGGTTCATCAGACCGGCGTGATTGTCCTTGTGTCCCTGGAAGGGCAGCCCCAGGCCTTTGATCGTGTACGCGATAAAACACACCGGCCGGTCATCGGGAGCGGCATCGAAAGCTTCGATCAGGCTTGAGATGTCATGACCACCGAGATTGGTCATGAGATCCGCCAGGTCCGCATCGGAATAGCGTGCAATCACCGCCAGCGTGTCAGGCGCATCGGAGAGATCCGCCTCAAGCTGCCGCCGCCACGCTTCTCCACCCTGGAAAGCGAGAGCGGAATAGAGCGCGTTTGGGCACGAGTTGATCCACTGACGCAGGCGTTCACCACCAGCTTCAGCAAACACGGCCTGCTGCGCGTGGCCATATTTTAGGGTCACGACGTGCCAGCCCATGGTTTCGAACAGCCCCGCCACCTTGGTGAATAGCTGGTCCGAGACGACTGAATCCAGGCTTTGACGATTGTAATCGATCACCCACCAGCAATTGTGAAGCCCATGCTTCCAGCACTCCAGCAGGCACTCATAGATATTGCCTTCGTCCAACTCCGCATCGCCGACAACGGCCACCATGCGCCCCTCCGGCCAGTCCTGACCCAGACCTTTCGCGCGGACATAATCCTGCACGAGGCTGGCGAATGCGGTCATGGCCACACCAAGCCCGACGGAGCCAGTGGAAAAATCCACGTCGCCTGAGTCCTTGGTGCGTGAGGGGTATGACTGCGCACCACCGAATGCCCGAAAGTCCTTGAGCTTATCCAGCTCCTGGTTGCCGAGCAGATACTGGATCGCGTGGAATATGGGGCTCGCATGCGGCTTTACCGCCACCCTGTCCTGTGGGCGCAAGGCATGGAGATAGAGTGCAGTCAGGATGCTGGCGCAGGATGCGGATGACGCCTGATGGCCACCGACCTTCAGCCCGTCGGACCCATCGCGCAGATGGTTGGCATTGTGGATCATCCATGTCGACAGCCACAGGATCTTGCGACGGAGGTCACGCAGTACCGCGAGCGACTCCTGCGAATAAGCTGGAGTTTCTGTGCGGACGATGGCTTGCGGAGCACTCATGATCAGGCCTCAATTGTTCCAGCTGTGACCATCTGTTGTGGTAATCGCAGCAGATTAGATGTGGATAGACATTCGCGCATATTACCGCTATTGCGCTGGCCAATTATTTCAAATATTGCTAATAACAATAACTATTGTAGCATTATTTATCATTTTTTTTCCAGTTTTGAACGAAATTGACCAATATGAAACTCGACGCAATAGACTGCAGCCTGCTTACCGCATTGCAGGAAAATGGCCGTATACCAGTCACCGATCTCGCCGAGCAGGTGGGACTCACCACCAGCCCGTGCCTCAGGCGTCTCAAGATTCTTGAGCAGGCCGGCATCATTCGCGGCTACGGGGCACAGATCGACCAGGAAAAGGTTGGCCTGCCGGTTAGCGTATTCATCTCCATCAAGCTCGAGCGTCAGCGCGAGGAAGCGCTCAAGCGATTTGAAAGTGCGATCCGCAAATGCCCCGAGGTGGTTGAATGCTATCTGATGACGGGCTCGCGGGATTATTTGTTGCGCGTCGTCGCAAAGGATCTGGCCGACTATGAGCGGTTTCTGAAAGACACCCTCACCCGTATCGATGGGGTCGCAAGCATCGAGTCGGGCTTCGCCCTGGCCCAGGTCAAATATTCAAACGCACTTCCAATCAGCGAACAGGGTTGAGCCCGCAACAGCCCTTCCCCTCTTGCGCCTGCATCACAATCCGATAGAACGCTGCCAACAAGTTTTGCTGGCCGTGCCGGCATAAGAAGAAGGATAGGACGATGAGCAAAGTAGCGTGGATTGGTCTGGGCGTGATGGGCTATCCCATGGCGGGTCACATTCGCGAAAAAGGTGGCCATGATCTGGTCGTCTACAACCGCACGGCCGCAAAAGCAGAACAATGGGTCGAGCAGTATGGCGGTGATACAGCCGCCACACCGGCCGAAGCAGCCAAAGACGCGGACTTCATATTCGTATGCGTGGGAAACGACAACGATCTGCGTGAAGTGACGCTGGGTAAGGACGGCGCGTTCGAGACCGTCAAGGACGGCGCTATCATCGTCGATAACACGACAGCATCAGCATCTGTCGCGCGCGAGTTACATACTGCAGCAAAAGACAAGGGCGCCGGCTTTCTCGACGCTCCCGTATCGGGCGGTCAGGCGGGCGCTGAAAACGGTGTTCTTACGGTCATGGTTGGCGGCGATGAAGATGTCTTTGCGAAAGCCGAACCGGTCATTCAATGCTTTGCGCGCGCGCTCAATCTGATGGGGCCGGCGGGCTCGGGGCAACTTACCAAGATGGTGAACCAGATCTGCGTCGTTGGTGTCATCCAGGGGCTCGCAGAGGGGTTGCATTTTGCTAAGCAGGCCGGTCTCGATGTTCCCAAGGCTATGGATACGATTACAAAGGGTGCGGCACAATCCTGGCAGATGGAGAATCGCTGGGAGACCATGACGAACGGCGAATTCGATTACGGCTTTGCTGTCGACTGGATGCGCAAGGATCTCGCTATCTGCATGGATGAAGCCCGGCAGAACGGCGCCAGCCTTCCGGTCACTGCGATGATCGAGCAGTTCTATTCCGAAGTCCAACGCGCCGGCGGCAACCGTTGGGACAGCTCTAGTCTCATCACCCTGTTGGAGCGCGACTGACCGATGGACAATACGGAATCAGTCGACGCACAGAGCCTCGCGGAACGTGTCGGTGTGTGCATGATGGATAAGAGCCCGGTGATCCATCACTGGGGCGTTGAACTCCTCACGATCGAACCGGGGTCTGTCACTATGCGCATGACTATTCGGGAGGACATGGCCAATTTGCACCGGCAATGCCATGGCGGCGTCTTGTTCACGATGGCCGACGCCTGTTTCGGTTTTGCAAGCAATTCCTACAATGAACGAACTGTTGCAGCGTCCTGCGACATCCGTTTCCTGAAACCTGCGGAAATCGACGATGTGATCACCGCACACTCGGTCGAGGTCTGGAAACGCGGTCGCAGCGGCCTCTACGATGTAACCCTGACCAATCAGGACGGCGAAAAAATCGCAATCATTCGCGCCTGACCCGCGGCAAGCATATCGAATAGCCATTCATCCGCCCAAGCACTGCCGACCCGGCCCTATGAGCGCCGCGCATCCTCCTCGGTATAGTCCAGGGGCAGCTCCGTGGTGAACTTGATCTGTTCCATGGCAAAACTCGAACTCACATCGCTCAGATCAATGCTCGCAATCAGCTTTTTGTAGAATTTGTCGTAATGCTCGATGTCGGGGACCACCACACGCAGCAGATAGTCCACCTGCCCGCTCATGCGGTAAAACTCCACCACTTCAGGGAATTTCTGTATGGCCTCATGAAACCGATCGAGCCATTGCTGTTCGTGCTGGCTGGTGGAAATCGAGACGAAAACAGTCACGCCTGCCTTGACCATTTTAGGATCAAGCAGGGCGACCCGACGCTGGATTATGCCCTGCTCTTCCATCTTCTGAATGCGCCGCCAGCAAGGCGTCGTGGACAAACCAACCTGCCGGCCGATCTCCGCAACCGGCATGGTGCAATCCTTTTGCAGGATAGCGAGAATGTTGCGGTCCATCTTGTCGAGCATGAATCCCTCCAGCCGTAGAAAACCATTCTCTCAAACCAGAATAACAGTATGCAACTGTGCGGGGACTACCCACGGAATTACGCGTATCTGGTATGACTTTCTAATACGCTCATTGATGAGTCTGCAACCGGCACCAAACTGAAACGTCAGAGCCGCGCGCGAACGGCGCGCTTGAGAGCAGGCAGGACACGGATTGCGAACCAGGGGTTCTTTTTCAACCAGACATTGTTGCGCCAGGAGGGGTGCGGCAATGGAATATGCGTCGGCCCTTCGTCCTTTAGCGAATCCGGGTCCCAGGCCTTCACAGTTTCCGTCAGCGTCTTCCCTCGCGCTTTGCCCATATGCCAGGACTGGGCATAGGTCCCCACAAGCAATATCAGTTCGAATTGCGGCAAGTTCTCAAACAAGCATGCCCGCCATAGTGCTGCACACTCCTTGCGGGGTGGCAGGTCGCCGCCTTTGGCATCGAGCCCTGGAAAACAAAAGCCCATAGGCACGATGGCAACGCGGGAGGTATCGTAGAATTCTTCCTCATTGACGCCCATCCAGTCACGCAGGCGATCGCCAGACGGGTCGGTGAACGGAATGCCCGACGCATGAACGCGCGTTCCCGGCGCCTGACCACAAATGCAGATTCGCGCAGTAGCGCTCACTTGCAGAACAGGCCGCGGCTCGTGAGGCAGGGGTTTGGTGTCCGGGTGCTCGATGCAATGGCGACAGCCACGAATTTCCCTCAGCAACGGTTCGAGATCATGCCCCATCACACATGGTCCGCTCAGGCTTTCGCGCTGGGTCGCGATGATACCTCGGCGTGCCAGCGATCGAGGTTGGGTGAATTTTCGGGACGATCGATCCTGGCCGGCTTCATAAAGTCCACTGCCACCAGACCGGTAATGTCAGCGGCTGTGAATTCATCACCGGCGATGAATGGACGGTTCGCCAACTCCTGATCGAGAAGCTTGAGCATGCTCAAAGCCCGGGGACGGTTCACCTCACCCCAGGCGGCGACCTGCGGCTTCTCCATTTCTGCCATCGCCGGATGCAGATGACGGAATGTTTGCGCCACGGGCTGCATCAGGCTGAGCTCCATTCGCCTCTGCCACATTTCCACTTTGGCCTTTCCGAGCGCATCTTTGCCGAGAAGGGCCGGTTCGGGTTGCAATTCCTCAAAGTAGCGGCAGATTGCCATGGACTCCGATATCGCCGTCCCGTCATCCAGCATCAGAACCGGTACGCGCTGCAGTGGGTTGAGAGACGTAAACTCCGGTTTCTTGTGATCGAACTCCGTAATGTCCACCTGCTCATATTCCATCTGAATGCCCTTCTCCGCCAGGAATATCCGGACACGGCGCGGATTGGGCGCGCGGCCATCCTCTATAATCTTCATTTTGTCTTCTCTCCTCCAATCCGAACCTTTATTGGCCGCGGCTGCGAATTCACCCTAACGGTTCCCATCCCGCCAATCACGCGGTTGGACAAAACTCCCCGACCAGATACCACGCCGCGTCTTTTTTGCCGCCCGTTCCTCATCAAAATAGCGGCCATAGGAAACCGCCCAGCCCTCTCGAACAAGCAGGCGATTGAGGTCGCTGTCGTGCACCTTGCAGATCGCAAGCAGCCTGTCGTGGACATCACGTTCGTTACCGGAACAGGTTACGATTTTCCCGTGCAATTGGTTTCTCAAATTTTCGGATGCTCTGGTACCGCAGGGCCATTCGGCACCATTTCGGGTGCACATCTGATCTCGCTCAGGTGCATCCACCCCCAACAGGCGGATTTCAACGCCTCGTACCACAATACTGTCACCATCAATAACTGACGCTCGCCCAGAGACTACAACCGGTTCGGCTTCAGGAAGAAATCGAAGCACTGCCAAAATCGCCATCACAATGGCCATAAAAACCACGATGTCGAGCAGGCGATTGTTCCGCGTCCTGCGCAACAGAAAACTCATCAACGATTCCTCGAGGCATATGTCAAAAGTGCCGGCAACAACCCCGGCACACGCCAATTTGAGAATTTGCAGCCAACCTGGCGCGCATCGGATTGCACCAAAAAAATACGATTTGCCGCAAATTTAAACGCGAATTTAGGAAATTCTCTCGAAATTCAGAACTGAACAAGTGGGAACGGCTTTAGCAAGTTCGCTAAGGCCGTAGCATGGCATGCGTATTTTTCGCCGGTTTAACAGATTGGGTGCAGGTGCGGTAAGGGAATGAGTACGGCAGGAAACCCTACCCAACCGGGAGCACCCGAACAGGATACCGGCTCGGAAAAGCCGCTGATCCACAGTGTTCAGGATGTCCGCGAGCGACTCACCTACAAATCAGACACGCAGCCAGAGTTCGAATATGAACTCCTGCTCATGTTCGTTAAAAACGAATTGAGCGCCGCTCTCGCAATCCCCCTTCTGGCAGTAATTGTGGCCCTGGCATCAATGTTCTGGGCCCCTGCAGATGAACTCATTCTCTGGCTTGCAACGGTGTTTGTCTCAAAGGGCATCCTGCTTGCCATGTGCCGTGAATTTACAAAACTGCCAAGAACCAAAATCAATCCGCGTGAATGGCGCTCCAAGTTCATGGCGGCGGAGTTCCTGTATGGTGTGACTTGGGCGGGCATCGCATTCATCAGTATCGGCAACAACGATCAGTCCGCCTTTATCTTCCTTTTTGCCTGTCTGACAGTGGTCATCGCCATGCGGATGATGTTTGCATCCACTGTCATACCCATCGTTCATGTCGGAACCATTCCGCTGACCGTCGCGCTGGTCTTGCGTTTCGCGCTTCTTGATACACCGTTCTATTGGGCCATGGCCGCCCTGGCTGTCGGCGTTCATATCTATTTTGTGTTTATTATGAGGGGCTTAAACACGACAGTAAAAACCATGCTTGAGTATCGTGCGGAAAAGGAACTTCTGATCGCCGAACTCGAGCAATCGAAAGCGATTTCCGATGAGGCCCGACGCCGTGCCGAGTCAGCCAATATCGCAAAGTCACGCTTTCTCGCCACCATGAGCCATGAATTGCGAACGCCACTGAACGCAATTCTCGGATTCTCTGAAGTGATGAAATCGGAAATTCTGGGTCCGCACAGCAACCCGACCTACAAGGAATATGCCAGCGACATCCATGAAAGCGGAGAGCATCTTCTCAATCTCATCAACGAGATTCTGGATCTCTCGCGCATTGAGGCGGGACGCTACGAACTTCAGGAGGAAGCCATCACGCTCACCGATGTGGCAGACGACTGTCACAGGTTGCTGAAACTGCGGGCCGAAAAGAAAGGCTTGAGGATAATCGAGAATTTTCAACACGGGCTGCCGCAATTGTGGGCTGATGAGCGCGCCATCCGGCAGGTCTGCCTCAACCTGCTCTCAAACGCCATCAAGTTTACGCCCTCCAACGGGACTGTCTCGATCACCGTCGGGGCGATGGAAAATGGTGGGCAATTTCTGAGTGTCAATGATACCGGTCCTGGAATTCCCGAGGAGGAACTCCCCCGTGTCCTGCAGAGTTTCGGCCAGGGATCGCTCGCGCATGAGACGGCGGAAGGGGGAACGGGGCTCGGGCTGCCTATCGTCATGGGGCTAATCGATATGCATGGCGGGACATTCGATATCAGGAGCAAATTGCGACGGGGGACGCTTGTAACGATAACCCTCCCGCCGGAACGCGTTATGCAGGCGCTGCCACGGCTGGCGGAACCTGGAGAGATGCATACCCAACAGAACACAAAAAAACAGAGAGTAGACGACCCGTCAGGCTGGCGCGAAAGACATAACGCAACGCATGTACAGCGCCATAGCGCTTGAAATTCCACCTTACAGTTTCGTCACCTGGTTTGTTTTTCAGCCGCTTGCTTCCTAAATAACAGATATGAAAAAGCGTTTTCGCAGTTCGAGTTTTCGTTCCTCACCGAGGCAGAACTAGCATGACCGCATGGATTGCATTGGGACTGCTGATTGTTGCCGGCGCTGTGCTTGTTCTGAACCATGATGCGGGCACGATCGCCGGCTTTGACAACAGCGATTTTGCGGGAATTGTAGCGGGCGTGGCACTGTTGGTTTTCCTTGGCGGTTCCATGCTGAGCGGCTATCGGGGCCGGTTCACGGGCGCAGTCCGCGACGCCATGTTTTGGGGTGTTCTGGGCCTCGCTCTCATTACCGGATACAGCTACCGCGATCAGGTCATGCCGATCGTACATCGCATAGGCGGTGAACTCATTCCCGGCGTTCCCGTGACCGTGGAGACAGGCATTCCGGATTCGACGGGCGTGCGTATCAGCAAACAAGCTGACGGTCATTTCCTGGCCCGCACCAACACAAACGGCGCGAAAGTGAACATGATTGTCGATACGGGCGCATCAACGGTTGTTCTGAAGCCAGCGGATGCGACCCGCGCCGGCATAAAGCTTGATGGGCTGAGTTATACGGTCCCCGTCCGGACAGCGAATGGAACAGCGTTTGCCGCGCGTGTCCGGCTTCACAATGTGTCGATTGGCCCGGTGACGGTCGACAATGTGGAGGCGCTGGTTACCAAGCCCGGAGCGCTTCACGAAAGCCTGCTCGGTATGAGTTTTTTAAGCCGTTTACGCTCTTATGAGTTCTCTGGAGATTTCCTGACACTGCGCAGCTAGTTTCAGCGCAGCATTTTGGTGGATTTTTGGTCATCTCCCGGGGGTCTATGCGTATGGCGTACCATTCCGGCGTCAAAACCTTGTTGCGCGAAGCTGTGTCATGGATGGCTGTCGTGACGATTGGCTTTGGCGGTGTCTACTTCTTTGATGACATTCGTAGCTTAGCTGCAAAAACAATCGCCATTGCAGTTCCCCTGTCTGAGCCTTCAATTCCAGAGCCGCGCTCGAGTGATGAAGGTTTCGAACGCTCTGTCACGCTGAAGGCAGACGGGAGGGGACACTTTGTCACCCGGGCGTATATCAACGGGCAACCTATCGTTGTAATGGTAGATACCGGTGCGACAAGGCTTGCCCTGACCTACGAGGATGCAGACCGTTTAGGCCTGAGGCCGCGTGATAGTGAGTTTACGATGAAGTCGAATACTGCAAACGGCATCGCGCGTGCCGCACCCATCACGATCAACAGCGCCCGCATCGGTGACGTGGAGGTTAAAAATCTGCAAGGCTCGATTTCAGAGCCAGGTAGATTGGGCGTCACATTGCTTGGTATGGAGTTTATTCGCCGGCTGGAACGCTTCGAGTTGCGCGGACAAGAGCTCATGCTGGTTGAATAAGACTGAGATCAGCCAACAAGACGCAATTGTTGGCGAGCATCTGTTCCACTAATTAGTTCAACAAACCTGCCGCTGAGGTACGAGGCCATGTTTCCAAAGCCGCGCACAGATCTGACGCCCAATACAGCCGACTTCGAACGGCTGCCCTTTATAAAACCGACCGGCTTTCGCGAATACGATGCGCGATGGCTTTATCCCGATGAAATCAATCTCATGGGCTTGCAGGCCATCGGTCTCGGCCTCGCGGCCCTCTTTCGCAGCCGAGGCGTTGCCCCCCGTATCGTGACCGGCCACGACTACCGCTCCTATTCGGCAGCCATCAAACAGGCGCTCACGTCAGGTATGCTGGCAGGGGGCATGGAGGTACACGACATCGGACTCGCGCTGTCTCCAATGGCCTATTTCGCGCAATTCGATCTGGAGATAGAAGGTGTGGCCATGGTCACCGCCAGCCACAACGACAATGGCTGGACCGGCATAAAAATGGGGCTTGCGCGGCCCCTCACCTTCGGACCTGATGAAGTTTCCGCCCTTAAGGAAATCGTATTTGGTGCCGCTTTCGATACAACCGGCGGCGGCTCTTATCACTACCACCCCGAGGTGCGTGATCATTACATTTCAGATCTGACCGGCCGAGACAAACTGACGCGCAAGCTGAAGGTTGTTGCCGCCTGCGGCAACGGAACGGCTGGTGCGTTTGCACCTCAGATTCTTGAAGCCGCCGGCTGCGAGGTTGTGCCGCTGGACTGTGATCCCGACCATAGCTTTCCGAATTACAATCCCAATCCAGAAGATATGGAAATGCTGCATGCCATGCGCGACGCTGTCCTGGCTTCAGGTGCCGACGTGGGATTTGGATTTGATGGCGATGGCGACCGCTGCGGCGTTGTCGACAATGAGGGAAATCCCATTTTTGCCGACAAGGTCGGAGTGATGCTGGCGCGCGATATTTCAGCACAACACGCGAATGCCAAATTTGTGGCGGACGTGAAATCGACCGGACTGTTCATGACCGATCCCGTTCTGAAGGAAAACGGCGCGACCTGCGATTACTGGAAGACCGGCCATTCCTATATGAAGCGCTACAGCCACGAAACAGGCGCGCTTGTCGGTTTTGAGAAGTCGGGCCATTTCTTCTTCAATCCGCCACTTGGTCGCGGTTACGATGACGGCTTTGTAGCAGCGCTTGCCGTGTGCGACATGCTTGACCGGTCTGAAGGAAAATCATTGGCTGAGCTACAGCGTGCCCTGCCCCAGACTTGGCAATCCCCCACCATGTCGCCTCATTGTGCAGATGAAATCAAATATGACGTTGTGGACCGCGCGATCACGCATTTTTCAGACGTTGCATCCAGCGGTGGTCAACTCGCGGGTCAGACGGTTCGCGATCTCATCACCGTCAATGGCATCCGCATCGTTCTGGAGGACGGCACATGGGGACTGGTCCGCGCATCATCAAACAAGCCCGAACTCGTGGTTGTCGTCGAGAGCCCAACCTCGGAAGAGAACATGCGGGCGATCTTTGCGGAGATTGACGGGTATTTGTCGACGCAGTCCGAGGTGGGTGAATACAATCAGAAAATCTGAATTGACCCCAAATTTTCAACCGGCCTTAGAATCAGAAACAACACACACCATATGGACAGAAGGGGCCAAGGTTTCGTACCAAATAGGATCCGTTAACAAAAATTGACCGCGGCCGGGCTAAAATGCCCAAACCGTCATTGTTGAGCAGGCATAATCCTGAGATGAGCTTTACGCGCCAATTCAGTTTGATTGAAAGGTTCGGGCGTCTTGTGCGTTATCGCCTGCACGTCCCGATGCTGCGCAACAGGGCCACACCAGATCATATCGCACGTGGCGTCATGATTGGCATGATCTGGGCCATGACCCCGTTTTTCGGGTTTCATATGGCACTGGTGTTTGTGACCTGGCTGATTACCACCCGTGTGTTTGGCTGGGACTTCTGCCTCGTTAACGGCCTCGCCTGGACCTGGACCACCAATATTCTCACCATTATCCCGGCTTACTACCTGTTCTATCTTACAGGTCAGATCTTGATGGGGAATTTCTTGGACCCGCTCGGATATGAGGCGTTCAAGTCCCTCTTCGTCATTACCGAACATCAGGGTTCGGACATGTTTTCGACCCTTGCAGCCCAGCTCGACGCCCTTTGGAAACTGTTCGGCATACCGCTCTTCGTCGGATCGGCCCTGTGGGCCGCGATCAGTGGCTGGGTATCCTACAAGTTGAGCCTCGGCTTTGTGCAGCGCTATCAGGAGCACCGCGCGAGCAAAATGGCCAAAGCGAAGAAGTCTAACGGCCAATCGCGCGTCAAGCCCCTTTCCTCCGGGGGGCAAGGCGAACAGAAAGCCTAACCCCGCGCATCAAATTAGCGTTGCAAAGAACCGAACCGCCACCAGCGCAAGAAACGTCGCAAAAGCGAATTCCAGCTTGCGCCGGGAGATGCCGTGCGCCAGCCGGACACCCAATGGGGCAGCCAGTACGCTGGCCGGCACAATGATGAGTACGCTCAAAAGGCTGACATAGCCGAGCGAGCCAGGCGGTGTGCCGGCGACGCCCCAACCGGCCCAGATGAAGCCAAGCGTCCCGGGAATGGCAATGATCGGACCGAACCCTGACGATGTACCAACGGCCTGATGGATCGGCCTGCCATAGAGCGTCATCATCATCGTGATAAATGCCCCGCCCCCGATGCTCATAAGGGTAGAAATCGCACCGACGAACAGACCATATGCCGCGCGCAAAGGATTGCCGGGAATGTGATCTCCCAACTTCCAGCTTTCCCGACCAAAATAGAGCTTGAGAGACATCACCGTCGCCGCCCCCGCCCAGATAGCGGTCAGGACATTGTTGTCGGAATAACGCGCTATCAGCGTGCCGATCACGACTCCGACAACCACAGGGACTGCCATGGTGCGAATGATATCCATATCCACCGCGCCCTTGGCCTTGTGCGAGTAGAACGAACGCATCGATGTCGGCATGATGACTGCAAGCGAGGTGCCCACGCACATATGCATCAACACCGCTTCCTCGACACCCATTGCAGAGAAAAGTTCATACAGGATCGGAACCATGATGCCGCCGCCGCCGATACCAAGCAGCCCCGCGAGCACGCCCATAACGAAGCCACCACCGAGCATCAAGGCAAGCAGCCAGACGATCTCGCCTGTTGGCAATCCGAAATCCATGGAAATTCCTCAAAGATCCCTTGCGGTTATTCAGCCGCAACCGGTGCGCTATGCATACGCGTATCGCTCATACGCGCCAAGCACTCTTTGAGAACTTCAATCCCCGCACCGTCACGGGCGCTTTCTTCACTCAGATGGCGGCGAAAACCACGCGCTCCGGGCTCACCATTGTAGAGACCCAGAATATGCCGGATGAGATGGTGCAGACGTGTGCCCCACGCCAGCTCGCGTTCGGCATAGCTGATGAAGCGTTCAAGCGCCTCTTCGCGCGTTGGCACGCGCGCATCAACATGGCCAAAAATCCGGGCATCCACTTCTGCCAGAAGAAAAGGATTGTGATAAGCCGCCCGGCCCAGCATCACGCCGTCGACACGGGACAAATGCTCTTCGGCTTCATCCAGGCTCTCAATGCCACCATTGATGCAGATTTCAAGATCAGGATGAGCCTGCTTCAAGCGGTGGACGCGCCCGTGATCCAACGGCGGCACATCACGGTTCTGCTTCGGGCTCAAACCATCAAGCCAGGCCTTGCGCGCGTGAACGATGAATGTCCTGCAGCCGCCATCTGCAACCGTCGTAACAAACCGCTCCAGATCCGCTTCACTGTCCTGATCGTCGATACCTATGCGGCACTTGACCGTAACGGGGATACTCACATCAGCCTGCATAGCCTGGACGCAGCGTGAAACAAGGTCTGGTTCCGCCATGAGACATGCGCCAAAACGGCCCGACTGCACCCGGTCGGAAGGGCACCCGATATTGAGATTGATTTCGCGATACCCGAAGTCCTCACCGATACGGGCAGCTTCGGCCAATTGCGCCGGTTCGCTTCCACCCAATTGCAGCGCCACGGGTTGTTCGCTCGGGTCAAACCCAAGCAGCCTGTTTCGATCGCCATGGATTACCGCAGCCGCCGTGACCATCTCGGTATATAACAAGGCGCGGGCCGAAATCAGCCGCATGAAAAAGCGGCAATGACGGTCTGTCCAGTCCATCAT
>DEIT01000052.1 GCA_002352635.1 Hyphomicrobiaceae bacterium UBA2767
TTCGGGTGGCTTGCAGAAGGAAGCTTACTTTTACGGCAAACCCTGCGTAACGCTGCGCGACGCGACCGAGTGGGTCGAGACGGTAGATGCGGGATGGAACCGGCTGTGGCGAGGTGCCGACTATCTGCCGCGAAAGACAATAGCGGAATACGGCGATGGCGACGCAGCCGAGAAGATTGTGGATATTTTGATAAAGGAGGCGTAAGGCTGCCCTTCTAGTGCCCCGCTAGACAAGATCGACACGTAGCGGTTAGTTGACACGACCTGAATGCGACAACAGATAAGCCGGGCCTTTCCCTTGGCCGTCCAGTAAAATGAAGTATGGCATGACGGGGCTGACGGGTCTCGTTTTGAGCCACGATCAAAGCGACAAAAATATGCCTTCCACAACCAATGTAAAAAAGAAAAAGCCCGGAACCCAGTCCAAGCACGGGAGGTCATCAAAGAATCGCAAGCTGATCATCCAGATTCCCTGTTTCAACGAGGCGGAAACGCTCCCAATTGCATTGGCGGCGCTTCCCCGAAAAGTTTCCGGATACTCACACGTAGAGTGGCTGATCATCGATGATGGTTCTACCGATGATACGGTTGAGGTTGCCCGGCAGCATGGCGTCGATCACATCGTGCAGTTGCGGCACAATGAAGGCCTCGCGCGCGGCTTCATGGCTGGCATTGAGGCGTGTCTGAAGCTTGGCGCCCACACAATCGTCAATACCGATGCAGACAATCAATATGACGCCAAGAGCATTCCCGATCTGGTGCGGCCAATTCTGGAGGGTGAGGCTGAATTCGTTATCGGTGCACGATCAATAAGACAGATCGAACATTTTTCCCCGGTCAAAAAATGGCTTCAGGGCCTCGGCAGCTGGGTCGTACGGGTTGCCAGCCGCACAAATGTTCCCGATGCGCCGTCCGGTTTCCGCGCGATTTACTGGGAAGCAGCGCTTCGGCTTAATGTGTTTTCCCAATACACATATACGCTTGAAACCATAATCCAGGCCGGACGAAAGAATATGCGGATCGTCTCGGTTCCGGTGGGTGTCAACGAGGATTTGCGGCCGTCGAGGCTCGTGAAGAGCATCCGGTCATATGTCTGGCGGTCGATCGTGACCATCATTCGCATTTTCCTGATTTATCGTCCGCTTAAGACATTCATGCTGCTGAGCATGATATTTTTCACGGCGTTTGTTTTGGTAGCCGGACGGTTTTTGTACTTTTTTTCGATTGGCGAGGGCGACGGTCACATACAGTCGCTTATGCTGGCGGTAATCCTGGCGACTGCCAGTTTCTTGAGTTTTTCGGTGGCTGTGATTGCAGACCTTCTGTCAGTGAACCGGGCGTTGCTGGAAGATTTGAGACAGCGTGCGTTGCGCCGCGAGATATCGTCGTGGGATCTGGCTTCTGTTCAGAAGCAAAGCCTGACGAAGGCGTCAGAATCTACAGAAGGTTAGTGCAGATATACACGGCATGGGAGTGTCAGTTGGCAGATCAAGCAAGCCAAGGACTACTGTCTCCATTTTTGCAGAACCAGCGGGTGAAGGCAGCGCGACCGTATCTTAAGGGACGTGTTCTCGATATCGGGTGCGGCAATGGCATGCTCGCTGAGTATTGTGATCCAAACACGTATTACGGATTCGACATTGACGAAGCGACAATTGCCGCCGCCCGATCAGCACATCCGCGTTTCCGTTTCGAACGAGCGCTTCCTGGCAGCGGCATGCGGTTCGATACTGTTGTCGGCTTGGCGATAATCGAGCATTTATCGGATCCACCGGTTCACTTGCGAACTTGGCGGGATTTCTTGAAAAGTGATGGGGCAATTGTTTTGACAACTCCGCATCCGAGAATGGAATGGGTGCATCAGTTGGGGTCTCGCATTGGAATTTTTAGCCATGGTGCGGCTGAAGAGCACGAAGACCTGATCGATCTGAACACCATGAAGGGTCTTGTGGCGCAGGCCGAGCTGGTGGTTGCAAAGTATCAACGCTTCCTGTTTGGGGCGAACCAGATCTTTGTGTTAGGTGTTGGAGGTAAGTCTTAGACTGTGCCTTAGTTCGTGACCAGTCGCGGGCACAACCCGTTTTCCAGCGGTAGCGTTTTCTTGATAAAAAACCATGACGCAAGCCAAGTGTCGGAATTCCCATGTCCAAATTCGACTATGACAACGTCGCTGGAAATCATTACGACAAATATAATTCCAAGAATCCGATTGCCGCATATCTTGTTGGCGGCTTCTTGAGGAATTTTCTGGATCTGGTCGATCACTCCAAGGCGCGCGATGTCTTCGAGGTTGGCTGTGGAGAGGGACATCTCTCACTGGCAATGCTTCGCAAGGGACTGACAGTCCGCGGTGCGGATCTTGAAGACTCGGTCGTGCGTCAGGCGAATGAGGCAGCTCAATCAGAGGGGTTTTCCGAGCCTTTCGTCGTTCGTGACCTCTATGAGCTAAGTAAGGATGAGGCCTCTGCGGAGCTCGTCGTCTGCTGTGAAGTTTTAGAGCATGTGCCTGATCCGGCTGCCGCGCTACAAGTGCTGGCGGGATTAGCGCGTCCCTGGTTGCTTGTGAGCGTACCACGCGAACCGATCTGGCGAGGGCTCAACATGGTGCGGGGAAAATATCTGCCCGATCTGGGTAATACGCCTGGTCATATCCAGCATTGGAACCGCAAAGCTTTCGTCGATCTGGTCTCGCGAAATGCCCGGATCGAAGAGATTCGCACGCCGTTGCCATGGACAATGGTCCTGTGTCGCTGTGACTGAGACCGAGAAACCTCAGCAGGGAACAACTAGCAAGATCGCCAGGCTCATTGGCCTCGTTCTCACTGCGGCCTCGCTTGGCTACATTGTCTACAAATTAAGCGTTACCGATTGGTCGGGCTTGCACCATCTTGAGGTTGGTCGGTTAGTTCTGGCGAGTGCCGCGGGCGCGATTGCTTATTGTGGGCTCGGCCTCCTGCTGGGCGTCGCCTGGTGGATGTTGTTGGGGAGAATGAGCGGGCAGGATCCAGGTATAAAATTTGTTGTGGGAGTTTATGCTGTTTCGCAAATCTACAAATATCTTCCATCCAATATGTTGCATTTTGTCGGGCGCCACGCTGGGTTGCGCCGTGCCGGTTTTTCTCATACGGCGCTTGCAGTTTCGGCGTTTGCAGAGGTAGCCTCTATCTCCATTGCTGCAATTCTTGTCGCGCTATTTTTTGGTTCTAGTGCTTTGGTGGAAATTGGGGCGCGGCATATTGATGGAGATACGATACGCTTCTGGCTTCTGCTCGGCGTAACTCTGTTTATTGCTGTGGGAGGGGCAGGTTATGCGTTCGCGCAAATGCGGCTTGAATTGGCACCATCGCGCCTCAAGACGATCTCTTTCGGGTTTCTCCTGGCGAACCTTATGCACATTGCATTTTTCCTTGGGTCTGGCCTGATTCTGCTTGCGCTCGCTTACGGGGTGACGGATGTGCACTCTGACGAAGATGTTCTTCTGATCGCGGTTGCGGCCATTTCATGGTTGCTTGGTTTCATTGTTCCCGGTTCGGCCGCAGGCATTGGCGTCCGTGAGGCGGTCATCATTCTGGTTCTGTCACAACCCCTTGGGAGTGCAGCTGCAATTGCATTGGCTGGTCTCTATCGCGTTGCCACCCTTGGCGGCGATGTGCTGCTGGCAGGTGTTGGTTTGCTTATACGCCCGGATACAGCCGCGCCTAAAAACTGATCGATTCACGGTTATAAATTTCGCAGCAAGCATGAGCTCGCCGCTATATCTTCTCACGATTGATCGCGGCGACGGCGTTGTACAGAAACACGCTCAATCCGAGCAGCAGGGCCCAGCTGCAGAACATGAAGTAACGGTCGACGTCGTGAAAGGCGAAAGAGAAGCCTATCTGAGCCAGTGCGACGATGATGAGGAAAAAGCGCAGCGGCACGGACTTGAAGCCGAAGATGCCGATGATGGCTGCTGCGAGCAGGAGAGTGTCAGCAAGGCGTGTCATATCGCTTTGTGTGAGCTTTCCGATGAAGATCAGCGGCGCAATCTTCCACGCTTCGCCGTAGCGGATCAGGGACACGGCGGGCTCAACTCCTGTTCGTCTCTTGCCGCTGATCGTTTCCGCCTTTCGATTCTGGCCCTTGAGGACTTCTCCGAACGGCTTTCTGGTAAGGCGATTGTAGCGGTAGAATCTTAGTCCATGTTTGTAGAAGCGATGCATTGCGGTTGAGAGGAAGAAGCCTGGCCGCTCCGACAGAGCCTTCAGAACGTCCGGCTTGTAAACCTGTTGTGTTGCCGTTTCCGACTGACGCAAATAAGTCGTGATCGGCAGCCCCGTTCTCTCCGAAACCCTTTCATTTCTCACTCTTCCCAGCTTGACGAAATCATGGGCGGTATCACGATCATATTTGCCATAGGCCGCCCAAAGCATGTGCCAGAGAACATTGCGCTGGAACGGTTCGCCCTTGATGCCCACATGCCGCTGCGGGTGCTGGAACTGGTTGGAAACGATCTTTCCCATCTGGAATGTGGTGAAGAGCACAGCGACGCTGACAACGCAGTGCAGCAGCGCCCTCCGGCGTCCTGCATTCCAGTTCTTAAGCAGCAGGGTGACTGGTAAAAGCACTGTGAGGAAAATTGGAGTGACTTTGGTGAGCGCCATCAGGAATGTCAGCAAGATGATGAAGGCGGCATTGATCCGGAACGAGCCAAGGCCGAACAGGAGGCGCAGCACCAGTCCCAGGTAGAAGGCGAACAGGATGATGAAGTAGGCGTCGGAATCAGGCCTGTAGAGATCCATGATGAAGGGGAAATAGAGTGCCGAGACGGCCGCGAACACCAGTGCCAGACGAAAACTCCAAAGCGCCCTGAGGGTGCTCACAAGAAACAGAAGACCTGCAATCCAAAACGCGTTCATCAGATAACCCGCAGTGGGATAAACGTCGCAGAAGGACAGGCTGACGCGATGGATCTCGCCCTTGATGAGTGCGGGCAATGCCGGAATCATCTCTATGAGGGCGGTAAATGCCGGAACAATGACGATGCCGGTGTCCCGATAAAATGTGGGCCTCCAATGCCCGGTTTTGAGTAGCTTCCAGAGGTTCTTGCACGTTGCCCCGACCTTGCCGTGATCCTCGAACAAGACATCCGAGCTGAAGGCGCCGGAATGCAGGAAAAACAGCAGGACAGCAATTCCAACCAGCACGAACCGCCATCGGTTGCGCTGCCAGTCCCAGGAGAAATGATCCTGATGGGCTGCCGGTGCAAACAGCAGCAGCGCGATGCCGGTCAGGGCAAAGAAGAAGATATATGGCCAGACCGAGAATCCGACGATGTTGGTCGCCAGCACGATGGGCGGTGCCGTTGCGTTGGCGGATAAGTCTTCGCCAGTCAGATACTGAATTTCGATAGAGGAATTTCGCTCACCGAGCTTGTTTGTCCACGGCACGGTGAAACGCTGAAGCCTTTCAGGCTTCAGCGTGTAGACATAGGGCTCATCGTTAAGGCCTGTGACCTTGATCCGACCCGAAACATCTCGGCCGGCCTCTTTTTTCAGGTCCTCTGCCTCAAGGAAGAACTCAATCGAGGGCTTGCCAAGCTCCGTAATCCAAGGCGTGCCGACGTCGAGCGCGAGTTTTTGACCTGGCTTGAGCGCATAGCCGCGAAAATAGACGACTTGGTCGTAGCGAAAATCCTTCCGCTCAATGTCGCCGGATACCTTCGTCGCCACCTTTTCCAGCGGCATCTCGATGAAGAAGAGTTGATAGCTTAGGAAGTAGCCCGAAACCACAAGCAGGAACCAGGCGACCGCAGTCAAGACGCGTCTCAGAAAAGACAGGACGGTCTTTCCTGTAGGTGCCTTGAATGCGCTACTTCC
>DEIT01000137.1 GCA_002352635.1 Hyphomicrobiaceae bacterium UBA2767
ATTTTCCTAGATTGGTGCGGAAAAATCGCTGCCCGGGGCAGGCCATATATGATGGCTCTCGAGACGAGCAAGTCCGCGGTTCGCAGCGCGGCGCAGTAGGGCGCGGATCGAGAAGGACGAATGCGATGTACGCAGTTATCCGCACTGGCGGAAAACAATACCGCGTTGCCACTGACGACGTAATTGAAGTCGAGAAAGTTGCAGGCGACGCCGGCGAAATAATCCAATTCAGCGAAGTTCTGATGCTTGGCGGCGATGGCGCCCCGCAGTTCGGCGTGCCGACCGTATCCGGCGCCAGCGTGGCCGGACAGGTCATTGAGCAAAAGCGCGCGGACAAGATCATCGTTTTCAAGAAAAAGCGCCGCAAGAATTACCGCCGCAAGAAGGGGCATCGTCAGCATCTGACTGCGGTGCGTATTACCGAAATTCTGACCGGCGGCAAGAAGCCGTCGAAGGCCGCTACCAAACCGGCGCCAGCCAAAAAAGAGGCCAAGACCGAAGGCAAGAAGCCTGAGGCAAAGAAAGCCGACACGAAGGCGGAGGCCAAGCCGGCGGCTACGGCAAAGGCAGAAACGAAAAAGGCGCCGGCCAAGAAACCGGCCGCAAAGAAGCCCGCAGCCAAGAAGCCGGCTGCGAAAAAGTAAGGACGAACTGACCCGTATCCTGTATACGGTACGCTCTAGAGGTACAGAATCATGGCTCATAAAAAAGCAGGCGGTTCATCGCGCAACGGACGGGACTCGGCCGGACGGCGTCTTGGCGTCAAGAAATACGGTGGCGAGAACGTGATCCCTGGAAACATCATCATTCGCCAGCGCGGGACCAAGTGGCATCCCGGCGAAGGCGTTGGCATGGGCAAAGATCACACCATTTTTGCCATGCGCGAAGGGAATGTCAGCTTCCGCACAAAAGCCAAAGGCCGCGTCTACGTTTCGGTAGACCCGATGGCCACCAAGTAACGGCGGTTCCAAATATGATCCGCCGGCGTTTCGTCAAACCGGGGGATCTCAAAGGTCAAGCAAAGGGGAGATGGAGCGCCATCTTCCCTTTTTCTTTGACCGGAGAGGACCGATGGATGAGCAGGGACAGGACGAGGAACAGAATGCGGAGTTGAGACGGTCGGGGGGCGGGTGCCTCCTGACCACAAGCCAGTTGATGTTGCGTCCGCCATGCAGGTCCGACGCTGAGCCCATGGCGCGCATTGCCAACAACCGCAAGATTGCCGAGCAAACGAGGCGCATTCCACATCCCTATCGCGTGGAAGATGCGTTCAACTGGATGGAGGCAATCGCGGACTCTGACGACTGCGGGTTTCTCATTATTCGCAAGGATGACGATGCGGTCATTGGTGCGGCGGGCTTCGGAGTGGCTGACGATGGCGACTATGAATTCGGCTACTGGCTTGGCGAGCCCTACTGGGGCAAAGGCTATGCAACCGAGGCGGCGCATGCGGTGATCGACTATGCTTTCGCCAACAGGCCGGTTGAGATGCTTTATGGTCGCTGCCGGGTCGTTAATGCTCCCTCGCGTCGGGTGCTTGTCAAATGCGGGTTTCAGTTAATCGGATGCGGCATGTCCGACAGCCGCGCTTTCGGCGGTGCGGTCCCGGTGGAGGAGTTCGTATTGGAGCGTTCAGTTTGGGAGAGTTTGAAGCAATGGGGGGCGGCATGAAGATGCAGGCTCGATCGCATCTCTCAGGCCTCCTTCACCAAGACCAGGAATGCGCCTTGCGCGGTGGCAGCGGTCCCGATAGACCGGTTTGAGCGTTATGGCTCTTCTTGAGTAGAGCAGAAACATGAAATTTCTTGATCAGGCCCGCGCCTATATTCAATCGGGAGCCGGCGGCAATGGCAGTGTCAGTTTTCGGCGCGAGAAATATGTGGAATTTGGTGGGCCCGACGGCGGCGACGGTGGGCGGGGCGGCGATGTCGTGGCCGAATGTGTCGATAATCTCAATACGCTGATCGATTTCCGCTACCAGCAGCACTACAAAGCCGGACGCGGTGGCGACGGCATGGGTAAGAATCGCTCTGGTGCGGGTGGTGACGACAAGGTTCTGCATGTGCCGCCGGGCACGCAGATTTTCGCGCAAGACAATGAAACCCTGCTTGGTGACCTGACTGAACCGGGTCAAAAACTGGTGCTTGCGAAGGGTGGAAATGGCGGGTTCGGTAACACCCGTTTCAAGTCTTCGACAAATCGTGCACCGCGCCGGGCGAACTCCGGCGAACCGGGCCAGGAGTTCGAAGTCTGGCTCAGGCTGAAACTGATTGCTGACGCCGGATTGATCGGACTTCCCAACGCAGGAAAATCCACATTTCTGGCTGCTGTCTCTGCCGCCAAACCGAAAATTGCGGACTACCCGTTCACGACATTGCACCCCAATCTCGGCGTGGTGCGTGCGGGTGATGTGGATTTCGTGCTCGCGGATATTCCCGGCCTCATCGAGGGGGCACATGAAGGTGCGGGTGTCGGCGACCGGTTTTTGGGTCATGTGGAGCGCTGTGGGGCACTTGTGCACCTGATTGATGTGACGAGCGAGGACGTAGCGACAGACTATGAGACCATACGCGGCGAATTGGCGGCCTATGGCGCCGGTCTTGATGAGAAGCCCGAACTGGTTGCGCTCACCAAATGCGACGCAGTGTCCGATGAGCAGTATGAGAGTGCCGCAAAGATTCTTCGGACCACACATGGTGTTGAGGCGTACAGGATTTCTGCTGTAAGCGGGCTGGGGATGAAGGACATCCTGTACAAGCTTGCAAACGCCATCGGGGAGGCACGTGTGCTTGAGCGGGAGGCGGGCACGGACAAACAACAGGAAATGCAATGGCAGCCGTAAGAGCAGAGTGGGGAGCGGCCAAACGCCTGGTTATCAAGATCGGCTCATTCTTACTTGCCGACACAAGCACCGGTGAACTCAAACGCGCGTGGCTCG
>DEIT01000247.1:0-4060 GCA_002352635.1 Hyphomicrobiaceae bacterium UBA2767
CTTGCCCGCTTGTATGCCGCGATCACTCGCTTCTCGCGCGGCAGATTGCGCACAGCGTGCAACATCTCATCAATTGCCCAACGCAGATTGACCGCCGTCGGCCGTGTGGCCGCTAACTGATCCGCTGCCGCTTCAAGCTTCTCATCGGACGCGTCATCGCGAAGCGCGAGGCAAATGCCGTATGCGGCGGTTGCACCGATCAATGGGGCACCGCGCACCAGCATATCCTTGATCGCGGCTGCCGCATCTCCGACGTTTTTCAGCGTTTTAGGTTCAAACACATGAGGCAGTTTGGTCTGATCGATTATGCCGACTGACCAGCCATCGTCCTCAACCCAGATGGTGCGGTAGTGTTTGCCGTCAATCTTCACCGTTGGCTCTCCAATGCGAGCTTCGCACCAAGCCCGACCAAAACGAGCCCGCCAATCCATTTGAATGCGCGTTGTACGGGTCCAATCGTCTGGAACCTTGTGACTATGAAAGAAGCAAACAAGACAGTGAAGATATCAGCGGATGTGAATGCCAGTAACGTCACGAACCCGAGGACCAGCATTTGCATTGAGATCGGCAGGGCCGCGGCTGGATCAACGAATTGGGGCAGAAAGGCCAGAAAGAACAGGGCCGCCTTGGGATTGAGAACCTCGACGACAACACTCTGAGACAGAGCTGATCCCCGTCCTTGCTCCCGTATCGCGGGTTCGTTTACATCTCTGCTACCACCCGAGCGAATGATGCTGACACCAAGCCAAACAAGATAGACGGCACCGGCCAACTTGATCACCAAATATGCATCAGGCACGAGCGCCAGGGCGGCTGAGAGCCCGAACGTCGCTGCCACAACGTGCGCATATCCTCCGAGGTGCAACCCAGCCACCGCCAACAGCCCTGCCTTCCGGCCGCGCGCTATGGTCTGGGCTGCAGCATAAAGGCTGGCAGGCCCGGGCACGTAAGCGAATACGGCGAGCACCGCTGCAAAAGCGGTAAGTGTCTCCCATGATGCCAAAGCCTATTCCCCCTCAAACTCTATGAGTGTGTGACACTTCACGCCAAGTGCCTCGACGCGATCAAGTCCCTTGAGTTCGGGCAGGTCAATAACGAAGGCGGCTCCGACCACGTCAGCGCCGAGTCTGCACAACAGCTTCACCGCTGCCTCGGCCGTACCCCCTGTCGCGACAAGGTCATCCACCAAAAGCACACGTTCACCATCCCGAACACCATCCTCATGGATTTCGATGACATCTACCCCATACTCAAGCTCATAATCCTGGCCAATTGCCTTGGCTGGCAGTTTGCCCTTTTTCCGGATCGGTACGAAACCGCAATTCAATCGGTCAGCAATCGCGCCGCCCAAAATAAATCCGCGCGCTTCAATACCTGCCACCGCTTCGACTTCGCTCTCCTGATACGGCGCGGCCAACTGTTTGATGCAGGCAGTAAAGCCGGCTGCATCGCCAAACAGGGTGGAGATATCCCGAAACATGACCCCCTTTTTCGGGTAGTCGGGGATGGTACGCACCAACTTCTTGAGATCCAGATCGGTCATTCCACGTTCCTTCTAGAGCACCCGCCCAGCAACAGCGTCCAGTTTCTTCAACAACTCCGGATCACGCGCCTCTGGTGCTGTAATGACGGCATATTCAAGCGCCCTGTCGGAACCGATCGGACATGGCTCATGCTCCTCCGGGAGCTCTTTCGCCAACCGGGTCACAAGGCGCTTCGCATGGGCGGTGTTTTCGCCCATGACCTTCAGGATGGCCTGGATGTCGACCGATCCATGATCGGGGTGCCAACTGTCATAGTCAGTCACCATGGCGACAGTGGCATAGCAAAGCTCAGCCTCGCGGGCGAGCTTGGCTTCAGGCATGTTGGTCATGCCGATCACGTCATAGCCTGACGCGCGATAGTGATGGGATTCCGCCAAGGTGGAAAACTGCGGGCCTTCCATGGCCAGATAGGTGCCACCGCGATGATGCGATATGCCTTCCGCTTTCGCGGCCGCCTCGACCTTGTCGGCCAACCCCGGTGAAACGGGTTTGTCCACTGTGACATGAGCAACGCAGCCCTCCCCGAAGAAGCTCTTCTCGCGCGCAAAGGTAAGGTCGATGAACTGATCGACGATGACAAAGGTGCCCGGGGAGAGTTCCTCTCGGAATGAGCCACACGCAGAAACGGACACAAGGTCTGTTACGCCGGCGCGTTTGAGTGCGTCGATATTGGCACGGTAATTTATGGTCGATGGAGACAATCGATGGCCGCGCCCGTGGCGCGGCAGAAAGACAACAGGCAGTCCGTCTATTTCCCCGATGCGCAGCTCATCAGACGGTTCACCCCAAGGGCCGCTGACCTTTTCCCATCGTGCATTTTCCAATTCGATGTCGTAGACGCCGCTTCCACCGACAATACCAAGAACGGCTTTCGTCATGACCAGTCCAGCCCCTGTTTTTGAATTCGCCGCGCAATTTGCGCGAACCTTAACGCCCCCCTCTATGCCATCCAATGGAAAAACTCCATTCTCGCAACTGTGCTGGTGAGACCCTGTGGAGAATGGTAGGAGTGGCGCAATTGAACCCCGAACGAAGGCATCTCCCATGACCGTAATCGATTACTACTTCTCCCTTAATTCTCCCTGGTCCTACATGGGCAGTGCCCGGCTGGCGAAAATGGCTGCCGAAAACGGCGCCAGCGTTAACGTGGTCCCTGTGAATCTGGGTACCGTGTTTGCCGAAACGGGCGGTCTGCCCCTGCCCAAACGCTCTCCCGAACGGCAGGTCTATCGCATGATGGAACTCAAGCGGTGGCGCGCCTTCAACGACATTCCACTTGTGCTGGAGCCTGCTCACTTCCCACATGACGAGAGTGAGGGCGTGCGCCTCATACTCGCCGCGGTCAAGACCGGCGGCGATGCCCTTGGCCTGGCAACGGAGATTGGGCGCATGCTCTGGGAAGAAGATCGTGACCCCGCTGATGCCGAGGTGCAAAGTGAGGCCGCAAGCCGCGTAGGCCTGGATGCGGATGCGCTGCGCGCAGCACTCTCCTTAGAGGAAGCGATGGACATCTGGACGAAGAGCAGCGAGGAGGCGATTTCAAAAAACGTGTTCGCCGCGCCCACCTATGTGATCGATGGTGAAATTTTCTGGGGTCAGGACCGGCTCGATTTCGTCGAGCGCAAGCTCAAAGGATGACAGTGCGTATTCAGGTCTTTCAGTGCGCGAGGCCTATTTCGTCACTTCGATAA
Source organism: Hyphomicrobiaceae bacterium UBA2767 (assembly GCA_002352635.1). GTDB lineage: Bacteria > Pseudomonadota > Alphaproteobacteria > Rhizobiales > Methyloligellaceae > UBA2767. Next base: position 3,236 of record DEIT01000247.1, read on the forward strand.
AGAATAACGCCCAAGGCCACTCCTGCTCTTCTTTTTCGGGCACATCGATCTTTGACGGTGTGTAGACCATCCACAAAGGCCCCTGCCCGCCAATATTGAGCGGTTTTCCGTCCTGCGTCGATGCCAGGATCCAGTCATGCGCGGCGACTTTTTCCGGGCTTACTTCGGTTGAGAATCCGTCAAGAGCCACTGTTCGGAGCGACATACCCTGCTTCGCGCCAACAAGCTTGAGAACCTCGGACAGTAGCGCACCTTTGAGTGTGACCGGTCCATCCGTTTGGGGAGCATTGACCTTGACCGTGCCCTGCTTCAATTGATCCAGCATGGCTTGATCGAGCTGAAAGGCCCGATCGAACTTGATCTCATGATAGTTGAAGAATGCGTCGCGTTTTTCGGTTGCCTCGCCACGGTTGGACTTCGAGATGTCACCAGCGATCGTGAGGATCACCGGGCCCTTGGGTGAGGGTGAATTCTGCGAGTGCGACTCAAGCACTGTCCCCCAGAGTATCACTGCTGCCAGCAGGGCTGCCTGAATGCGGCAAAACCATTTCCAGTTCATTTCATCGTCCTTCTCCAGAACACTGGATCAGATGCTAGCGCAACGCGATTACGCCTCCCAGCGATCACATTAGAAAACATGAACTCACATTCCGGTGTTTCTGGGCATCTTGAATCGTGTGGCTCCCGTTTTCCATGTCTTAGCGCTAATTCAGCACCTGCTCAGGAGAAAATCATGACCATACGCACTCTGACTCTGACTGCACTTGCCGCTTCCTTCATGCTGGCTGGTCCGTCGTTCGCACAGGACAAAATGAAGAAAGACGA
>DEIT01000247.1:4151-6191 GCA_002352635.1 Hyphomicrobiaceae bacterium UBA2767
CGCGCGGAAAGTATGTACAAGTGTCTCTCCAACCGGCTCGAGGCCCCGCCCAGCGCGGGGCCTTTTTTTGGTTTTCCCAACACCTTGACCAACTCCACGCATCCAAACTCACTTGTCCCGCGTATCTTCACTAACAACCCGTCCAAGCATTGGAGAACCTGGAACGATGGAATGGACAAAGCGAGATTTTCTGAAAGTGGCGGCAGGAGCAGCAGGTCTTGCCGTTATGGGAGCGGACCGCGCTATTGCGGCCGTGATTTCCAAACTCAAGCTCAGCGACGCCGAGTGGCGCAAGAAGCTGAGTGAAGACCAGTATTATATACTGCGCGAGGAAGGCACCGAACGCGCGTATACGAGCCCGCTCAACGATGAAAAGCGTGCTGGCACCTATCACTGTGCAGGTTGCGAACTTGCCTTGTTTGAAAGCGAAACCAAATTTGACAGTGGCACCGGGTGGCCAAGTTTCTTCCGGCCCATTTCGGATCGAGTTGAAACGAAGACGGACTTCAAAATCCTCTTCCCGCGCACCGAGTATCACTGCGCACGTTGCGGCGGACATCAGGGTCATGTCTTCAGTGACGGTCCGCAGCCCACCGGCAAGCGCTATTGCAACAACGGCCTTGCGCTGGTGTTCAAGCCAAAGACAGTGTGAGTATGCTTGGCGCAAAGCACATATTTCGACGCACGCCCACGAAGGAGTGATCCATGCCACGTTTCTCCCCCACTGTTTTCGCAGCTCTGTGTTGCGTCACTCTGGCAAGTGTTTCCGCACCAGTGTCCGCCGCTGAGAAAAAGGCGTCCGCGATTTTTGCGGGGGGATGCTTCTGGTGCGTTGAATCAGACTTCGATCGTGTGCCAGGCGTTATCAGCACAACGTCCGGGTATATCGGCGGATCGGCAGATACGGCGAACTACAAGACGGTCTCAAACAGGCCCACAGGACACTATGAGGCGGTTCGGATCGTCTATGATCCCTCAAAGGTCTCGTACCGGCGTCTGTTGAATGTGTTCTGGCGTAGTGTGGACCCGACCGACGCGGGCGGACAGTTCTGCGATCGCGGCGACAGCTATAAGACGGCGGTCTTCTACGCCAACAATAAGGAACAAGAGACCGCGCTTGCCACCAAGGAAAAGGCCGAAGAGGCGCTTAACAAGAAGATCGTAACAAGGATCGTGAAAGCAGGGCCCTTCTACAATGCGGAAGGCTACCACCAAGATTACTACAAACGAAATCCGGTGCGCTACAAGGTCTATCGCTACAGCTGTGGTCGCGATCAAAAAATCCGCTCGCTGTGGGGCAATGAAGCCCACGCGGGTATCAAACATTAGCCCTGGCTGCTTAACCCTCCCCTCAAGCCAGCCAGCAAAAAGGCCCCTCCTCAGAGGGGCCTTGTTTACTGTCAACTCAATCTCGAAGCATCAGTGTTTCAGACGGCTCCAGGTCCGGCGTTTGGCCAGATACAAAAGGCCCGCAAGAAGGACAAGATAGATCATGAAGCGGAAGCCGACCTTATGACGCTCTTCCAGCTTTGGTTCTGCCGCCCACATCAGGAAAGCTGAAACGTCTTTTGCGTAGTTGTCCACCGTTGGGGCAATCCCGTCGGTGTATTCGACGGATTCTGCATTCAGTGGCGCAGCCATCGCAATCTGATGACCCGCGAACGCGGCATTGTAGTTCATGCCTTCCGACATCGTCATACCCGAGGGTGCGTCTTTGTAGCCCGTCAAGAGCGCATAGAGATAGTCCGGCCCACCAACACGCGCTTTGGCCATAACCGAGAGGTCGGGCGGATAGGCACCATTGTTGGCGGCCCGCGCCGCCTCTTTGTTCGGGAACGGTGAGACAAACGCGTCGGAGGGTTTGCCCGGACGGTCGAACATCTCGCCTTCGTCATTCGGCCCGGCCTGCACTTCCACCTGAGCGGCAAGCGCCTTGACTTCCTCTTCGCTGAATTCCGGACCGCCAGGTTCGCCAAGATTGCGGTAATGCAGGAGCCGCAGGCCATGGCAAGCGGAGCAAACTTCCTTGTAGACCTTGTA
>DEIT01000247.1:6247-17809 GCA_002352635.1 Hyphomicrobiaceae bacterium UBA2767
CAACAGGTGTTGCCGTCAACGTGGTGAACGCAAGCAATGCGCCCGCCGCACTCAGGACAAGTCCGCGAAATGGTGATGTGAACTTCTTCATGGACATATCCCTCATCACCGTGTTTTCGCCGTCGCCGGTTTTTTGCCGAGCACATCATCGGTGATGCTCCCCGGCATAGCCGATGGTTTTTCGATCCAACCAATAATGGGCATGATCACCAGCAAGAACAGGAAGTAGTAGGCCGTGCATAACCGTCCGAAAGTCAGGTACCAGCCTTCAGGTGCCTTGGCGCCCAGGTAGCCTAGCGCGACCGCGTTGATGAAAAACGCCAAGAGAAACCACTTGAAGATTGGGCGGTAACGGGCCGATCGCACTTTTGATGTATCGAGCCATGGCAGGAAGAGCAGCACGCCAATCGATGCAAACATGGCGATAACGCCCAGCAGTTTGCTAGGGATCGCGCGCAGGATCGCGTAAAATGGGAGGAAATACCATTCCGGGACGATATGCGGCGGCGTTACCAGCGGATCCGCCACGATGTAGTTGTCCGGATGCCCAAGGAAGTTCGGTGCGTAGAACACGAAGCCCGCAAACAGGATGACAAACATCGACATCGCGAAACCATCCTTGATCGTATAGTAGGGATGGAATGGCACTGAGTCAGACTTGGACTTGATTTCAATCCCGGTGGGATTGGTACTTCCGGGTATATGAAGCGCCCAGATGTGAAGCACCACAAGACCCGCTATCACGAACGGCAGCAGATAATGCAATGAGTAGAGCCGGGTCAGGGTAGGACCGCCGACGGAAAATCCACCCCAAATCCATTCCACAATCGTCGTTCCCATACCGGGAATAATCGAGTCCAGAGATGAAAAGAGGTTGGTGATCACGGTCACCGCCCAGAAGCTCATCTGCCCCCAAACCAGCGAATACCCCATAAACGCGGTTGCCATCATCGCCAGGAAGATGAGCACACCGATAATCCATAGAACCTCGCGGGGCGCCTTGTACGAGCCGTAATACATGCCGCGCACAATATGAATATAGACTGCGAGGAAGAACATTGAGCCGCCGTTGGCATGCATATATCGCAGAAGCCAGCCCCAGTTCACGTCCCGCATAATGTGTTCAACACTGTCGAACGCCATCGATTCCTGCGGCACGTAGTGCATTGCCAGCACGATACCGGTCAGAAGTTGCACCGCGAGGCAGAATGTCAGAATGCCGCCGAACGTCCAAAGATAGTTCAGGTTTCGTGGCATCGGGAAAACATTGAACTGATCGTGCATCATCCGCACGATGGGAAGCCGGTCATCAAACCATTTCGCAATGGCCGTGCTCGGCTGGTAGCTTGATACGTGTGCCATGAACGCCCCTATTCGCTCAAACGGGTCTAGCCAATCTTGATCTTGGTATCGGATACGAATTCGAAGACGGGAACTTCAAGATTGCGCGGGGCCGGACCTTTGCGGATACGCCCGGCAGTGTCGTAGTGCGAGCCGTGGCAAGGACAGAACCAGCCATCGAAATCCCCTTTTGCGTCGCCGATTCTTTGCCCCTTGGGAATGCAACCCAGATGCGTGCAGATGCCGATCAGGATCATCCAATTTTCTTTTTTGTCATCGTTCTTGTCGTTGACGCGGTTGATGTCAGTGGCGGGCGCTTCCGGGCTGAGATTGTCATTGCGTGCGACTGGATCAGGCAGCTCAGCCATCTTCACGGACTTTGCCTTTTCAATTTCCTCCGCCGTGCGATGGCGGATGAAGATAGGTTTGCCGCGCCAGGATACGGTAATCGACTGGCCTACTTCGATCGGTGACAGGTCAACCTCAATCGTGGCCAGTGAAAGCGCGGATGCATCCGGGTTCATCTGATCAATGAATGGCCACAGGGCCGCCGCACCGCCGACGGCTGCAAACGATCCTGCCGCAATGGTCATGAAATCCCGACGGGTGGGTTCGGTTTTCTTATTGGCCAAAGCGCCGCTCCTTCCTAATCGACCAACTCCGTTGAGGGTGCCTCTGTCAAAAACAAAACCGGTGCGAAACCGGCGTGACAGCCGCATACCGAAAACCGGCAAACGGAAGCTGGACTGATACCCCCAATCCGGGCCCACATGGCAGGAGGCTTAGAGCCTTCAATCTCTGCGCAAACGGTCCCGATTCATCACCTTTTTGCACCCTTGCGCGTGAATGTCTAGACGCACGAGAGGTAAATTTAATCCATTGCGGCAGTCCGCCGCGCGGTATAGGTGGCAAACAGATTTTGCATGGTACAAATATTCGGCACTAGATCAATGAACCTGGCGCTTTACCAGCCCGACATCGCACAGAATACAGGAGCGATCCTGCGCCTGTGCGCATGCCTTGACGTGCCTGTGCATATCATTGAGCCGGCAGGGTTTGACATCGGCGACCGCGCACTGCGGCGTGCCGGGCTGGACTATATCGAACACGCTTGCATCAAGCGGCACATCTCATTCGAGCTTTTTGAAGACTGGCGCGTGGAGCACAAACACCGCCTTGTGTTGCTTTCCACGCGAGCCGAGGTGCCTCATACAATCCTCTCATACCGTTGCGATGATATTCTGTTGTTGGGGCGTGAAAGCGCCGGCGTGCCCGACGACGTTCACGCCTTAGCCGACGAACGCGTCCGTGTTCCAATGGCCGATGGACGACGCTCGCTCAATATCGTCACAGCCGCGGCAATCGTGCTGGGTGAAGGCCTGCGCCAGACGGGCGGGTTTGCTCAGAGGGTCTGAACTCGCCTAGGCAACGCGGTTTTCCAGCAGGAAGCCACCAGACTGGCGCGCCCAGAGATCGGCGTACAGACCGCCTGCCTTGATGAGCGCATCGTGAGTACCTTGTTCCAGAATGCGCCCTTCATCCATCACGACGAGCCGATCCATGGCTGAGATGGTTGAGAGGCGATGGGCGATCGCAATGACGGTCTTGCCCTCCATCAGATTGACCAACTGTTCCTGGATGGCGGCCTCGACCTCGGAGTCGAGCGCCGACGTCGCCTCGTCCAATATGAGGATGGGAGCATTTTCGAGCAACACACGGGCGATCGCAACGCGCTGACGCTGCCCCCCGGAAAGCTGCACACCGCGCTCCCCTACATGAGCCTCGTAGCCGCGTCGTCCCACCTGGTCTTCCAGACCGAGAATGAAATCATGCGCGTGCGCCTTTTTCGCAGCCGCTATCGCATCCTCCTCATGCGCAGCGCCTGAGCCATAAACGATGTTGTCCATCACCGAGCGGTGCAGCAGAGAGGCATCCTGCGTGACCATGCCGATGTGAGCGCGCAAGCTATCCTGTGTCACCCGCGCAATGTCCTGCCCATCGATCTTGATGCAACCCTTCTCCAAATCGTAGAAGCGCAGCAGCAGATTGACGAGTGTTGACTTGCCTGCACCTGAACGCCCCACAAGCCCGACTTTTTCACCGGCCTCGACAGTGAGCGTCAGATCGTCGATGACGCCGGTTTCCTTGCCGTAGTGAAAGCCGATGCCTTCATAGCGGATCTCACCTTTCGTGACTGTGAGGTGCTTTGCGTCCGGGAAGTCGGTAATGGCATGCGGTTTCGAGATCGTGTCGAGCCCCTCCTGAACGGTCCCGATATTCTCGAATATGCTCGTCACGACGAACATGACCCAGCCGGCCATGTTGTTGATGCGGATCACCAACCCCATCACCAGCGCGATGGCGCCAATGGTGATCAGCCCCTGGCCCCAGAGCCAAAGCGACAAGGCACAGGTGCCAACCATCAGAATGCCATTGAGCACCCATACGGAAATTTCCATGCCAGTGATCAACCGCAATTCTTCACGAAACTTTTCGGTCTGATCTGTGATTGCCTCGCGCGCGTAATCGTCCTCCCGGTCGGCATGCGCAAACAGCTTGACGGTGAGAATGTTCGTGTAGCTGTCGACGATACGACCCGTCAGCGTTGAGCGGGCCTCGGACATGATGGTCGCCCGCGTCTTAATGCGCGGGACGAAGTACCAAAGCACGCCGATGAAGCCGACAACCCATATGCCGAGCGGCACCATCAGCCGGACGTCAGCTTGCGAGAATACAGCCAGAGCAAGAACCGTATAAATCGCAACGAACCAGACCGTGTCGACTAGTTCGACCACCGACTCCCGCAGACTGGGCGCCGTCTGCATGACCTTGTTCGCGATCCGCCCCGCGAAATCACCCTGGAAAAAAGCCAGGCTCTGACGAAGCACATAGCGATGCGTCTGCCAACGGATCAGGCTTGTGAAGTTGGGAACAATCGCGAGATTGACGAGCGTCGTATGGACAGCAAACATGATCGGTCGTGCAATCATTGCCACGAAGGCCATCCACAGAAGCAACCGCCCGTGGTCGGCAATGAATGTCGACGGGCTCTTGGCATCCTTCACCAAATCGACGATTTCGCCGACATAGGTGATCAATGCAACTTCGATCAATGCAGCGAAGAAGCCGCTAACGAGAACGGCAGCAAAAACCGGCCAGACCTGGCGCAGGAAATGCCCATAGAATTTGAGCAGATCTGAGGGCGGACGCTCAACGACCGCGGGCCGAAATGGATCTATAAAATTGTTCAGTCGGGAAATCATGGCTTCGCTCCTGCCACATAAAAAACGAATCGAAGGAAAGTCGATGCGTGCGGCCAGGGCGAAGCGTGCGAATTCTGCTTCGCAAAGAGTCTTGGAAAACTGGTTCTAATGGCCGCCGGTCAATGGATGCGTACAGCGAGTAGAATCATAAGAACCTCCAGAGGGGAACGTTTCAAGTTCAGCTGTCGGCTGCGTAATATCACACTGCGACATAAACATGGCAGCGCCGTTTGTTATTCTCCCGGATACCAGCTCGGCTTGCGCTTCTCAAGAAAGCTCTTCACGCCTTCTTCGGCTTCATCGGTATAGCGCAGTTTGGCGTGCCCTTGTTCCAGCTCTGCGAATTCCTCTTCCGTGAAATTCAGTCCGGCAAAACCGATGGCATCGGACTTGAGCTGCGCGAGAGTGGCCGGCGCGACGTGCAGCAACGCATCGATCGTCGGAGCGGCGGTTTCGTCGAGTTTGCCCTCGGCACATACCTCATCGACGAATCCCATCTCAAACGCCCGTTTGGCGTCAAAGCGTTCGCACGTCAGGCTGTAGCGGCGCATCCGGGCGGCACCGAGCCGTGATACCAGTTGCGGCATGATCATTGTCGGTATCAAGCCCCAGCGCGCCTCGGTCACCGCAAATACGGCCGTCTCCTCGGCCATGATAATATCGCAGGACGCGGCAATCCCCGTTCCCCCACCGAAACAACCGCCATGCACCTGCGCAATGATCGGTTTGGGGCAGTTCAGAAGTCCGAAGAACGCCTTGCGCGTCGCCTGTGATACCTTGAGGTTTTCCTCAAGGGTCTTGCCGCGATTTTCCTCGATCCATTTCAAGTCCGCTCCGGCCTGAAAATGACGGCCATTGCCGCGCAGGATGATGACACGCACGGCGGCGTCATTGCCCAGAGCCTCGGCACGCTCTTGCAACGCTGCGATGACCTCACCGTTGTAGGCATTGTTCACTTCGGGACGATTGAGACGCAGCGTCGCGACGCCGCGGTGGTCGATATCGGTCTGAATAACAGGTTCGCTCATGGGATTTCAGATCACCTTTGCCTTGCGAAGAGTTTCAAGTTTGTCTGGCGTGTAGCCAATTCCGGTAAGGAGTTCGTCTGTGTGTTGGCCGAGCTTCGGCGCCGGGCTGGCTGGAGTTTCCGCACCGCCACTCAGGACTGGCGAAGCCAGCATCCGGTAGTCCCCATAGCCTTCAAGGTTCAGCGTCTGGATGCCTTTGCGCTCTGCGACGAACGGATTGTCCATTGCCGCGGCGATATCGTTGATGGGAGACGCGGGAACCGTGCCGGCAAACACTTCAAGCCATTCGGCTGTGGTTTTTTTCGACAGTTCCCCGTCCAACAGTTCCTCGATGAGTTTGCGGTTCTCAAGCCGGTCTTTGAACCGCAGGAACCGCGGATCCTCACTCCACTCCTCCTTGCCAATCGCTGTGCACAGGGCCGGCCAGAATTTTTCCTTATTGCACATGAGGAAAATCCAGCCATCGCTGGTTGTGTAAAGCTGGCACGGCGTCAGCGACGGGTGGCCTGAGCGTGGCAACCGCTGTTGCTCGTGACCCTCGTTCAGATACCAGATCGCCGGGTAGGCCGTGTTGCACATGGCAACGTCGAACAGGCTCACATCCATGTCGCGGCCGGTCCCTGTTGCCCGTGCACCCGTCACCCCGGCAAGCAGCGCATAGGCAAGTGCCAGACCCGTCATCTGATCGACGACGGAAAGGCCGAAGCGTGTAGGCGGCGTATCCGGTTCGCCGGTAAGCGCGAAGTACCCGGCCTCCGCCTGCATCAGATAATCAAAGCCCGGCCAGTTAGCGCGCGAACCGGTCCGGCCATACGCTGACAGATGCGCACAGACGATTTTCGGGTTTATGGCCCCAAGGGCCTCATAAGTCAGCCCCAGCTTGTCGGGCACGTCTCCGCGCAGGTTTGAGGCAACCGCATCTGCGCCCTTCACCAGATCATGGAACACATCCATGCCGTCTGGCTTGGAAAGGTCCAGGGAGAGGCTTTTCTTGTTGCGATTATAGGCGTGGAAGAATTCAGAATCTTCAGGTGTAAAGAAGTGCGGCCCCACATCGCGGGCAAAATCCCCGCCGGTGTTCGGGTTTTCGATCTTGATGAGTTCCGCGCCCTGGTCTGCCAGGAACATGGTGCCAAACGGCCCCGCGCCATACTGTTCGACGGCGAGTATTCGGACGCCCTCAAGTGGAAGCGGTGCGCTCATGTCTAGACCGGAAACTTCTTGACCAGTTGACGGGCGATGATGATGCGTTGCAACTCATTGGTCCCCTCGCCGATCGCCAGCAGCGGCGCATCCCGGTAATAGCGCTCCACATTGTATTCTTTGGAATAGCCGTAAGCGCCGTGGACGCGCATGGCTTCAGCCGAATTCTCCATCGCCGCCTCTGTAGCAAAAAGCTTGGCCATGCCCGCCTCAAGATCCGCCCGATCGCCATTGTCATAGGCTCGCGCCGCCTGCTCGGTGAGCAGACGGGCAGCCTCCACCCGGGTCGCCATATCAGCGAGCTTGATCTGTATCGACTGGTGTTCGCAGATTGGCTTGCCGAAAGTCTTGCGCGTCTGGGAATAGGCGAGTGCTTCCTCAAGGCACGCACGCGCCACACCCACACCACGGGCAGCGACATTGATCCGGCCCTGCTCAAGGCCGTTCAGGATTTGCTGCAGCCCCTTCCCCTCTTCCGGGCCAATCAGATTCTTCACGGGAACACACACGTCCTTGAATTCAATCGCACCGGTATCCACTCCGCGATAGCCGAGCTTCTCAAGTTTCGAGGGGACGTAACCTGCCTCCTTTGGCACCAGGACCAGGCTCATGCCCTTGTAGGCTGGTTCTGCCTTGGGGTCGGTCTTCACCAGCACCGCAAGAATGTTTCCCTTCACCGAGTTGGTGATCCACATCTTGGCGCCGTTGATGACGTACTCATCGCCTTCACGGTCAGCCCGCGTGCGAATGCCCTGCAGATCAGTGCCGGCATCGGGTTCGGTCAGAGCGATACCGCCGCGCAACTCGCCGGAGGCAAATTTGGGCAGATACTCCTGCTTCATTTCTTCGGAGCCGAAATGCTCCACGGCCCGGGCCATAACGAGATGCGCGCCAATGATGCCGCCGACAGACATCCAGACGCTGGCGATCTCCTCCATGATCTTTGCGAAGGTCGAACAGGAGAGACCGAGGCCGCCATATTCGGGCGAGATTGTCGTACCGAACAGGCCAAGCTCGGCCATCTTGTCGGCGATCTCCTGGGGGTATTCGTCGCGCGCCTCAAGATCATGGGCGACAGGTGCGACATCGCGCTTGAGAAACTCACGAACGCTGTCGAGGATCAGGGCTTCGTCTTCTTCAGCAGTGATATTGCGTTGGTCCATGATACGCGCCCCTAATAGTCCGCCTTGTCGTCGATCGCATGACCCCGCTTGGGGATCAGCATGCTCCGCTCATAGGACATAAACTCCGTGCCGTCCGCCTTCTTGCCCGTCGTCTTCACGGTCACGATGCCCTGCGTGGGACGGGATTTCGACTCACGCTTTGCGAGCACTTCAGACTCCGCATAGATCGTATCGCCTATGAAGACGGGCGCACTCAGCTTGATCTTGTCCCATCCAAGGTTGGCGATTGTTTTCTGGCTGATGTCGGACACACTCATGCCGGCGACGATTGAAAGCGTCAGGCAGGAGTTGACCAGCGGCTTTCCGAACTCGCTCTTCGCCGCATATTCAAAATCAAAATGCAGCGGATGCTGGTTCATGGTGAGCAGCGTGAACCAGGTGTTGTCGGCTTCCGATATGGTTCGCCCCGGACGATGCTCGTAAACATCACCCACTTCAAACTCTTCGAAATAGCGACCGTATGACTCCCGGTAGCGCCCTTTTGAAACTTCCTTTGCCTCAGCAACCATGGGTCTATGCGCTTTCGCTTTGACTGAGCGCCATTACTGCCGCTACAGAGTTGGCCTGTTCCAGGCTCAGGAGCGATTCGGCAAGCCGCCCGGCCCCGTCTTTGCCGAGATAGGGGACACAAAGGCCGTCAAACTTTTCAAGGAACTCCTCATCCGCGAGGAAATTATCGGGTTCGCCCTTCGGTACGACGATCAACTGCTCATATTCGCCGTCTTTCGTTCTGATGCGTGCCACGCCACTCATATTGGCAGGAAATTCCGCTTCAGCGCGGGCATCCACCACGGCCCTGACTTTTGCAGTCAGCCCGCGGGTCGTATCATCATTCAGATGTTTGTCGTAGTCGTCCCAGGTGAGGCCACCTTCGCGCAATGCAACCGCTGCACAAAACGGCATGGAGAACTGCCCATCGACAATGCTCTTCGGTTTGGTCTTGTCTTCTGGGCCTCCGATAATTTTCCAGCCTGTTTCCGGCAAACCGATCTCGACTTCTTCCACATCATCAGCAGAGAACCCATGTTCTTTCATCAGTAAGACGATGCCATCGAGGGCCGCGTGAGAATAGCGGCAGGATGGATAGGGCTTCACTGCAAGGCGCATGGTCTCCCAACTCTCGCCCAGTTTCTCGATCGCCCGATCCGGTTCCGACTTTGGCGAATAGGCATGCAGGAAACCGGCTCTGCCCTCGAATGCCTGCTTCACGCCCTTGAAGCCCTCCGCCGCCATCACAGCACACATCAGGCCGTTCTGGGCGGCCTGACCTACGTGAGACCGCTTGGTCCAGGCGCCATCGACGAGGAACTCCATGGAACCCGCAGCCTGACTGAGCGCGATACCGAACGCGCTCTGAATTCCGTCCGCGTCCATGCCAAGGAGTTTGCCTGCCGCGGCGGCCGCGCCGAAAACGCCACAGGTTGCTGTTGGGTGGAACCCCTGATCGTAGTGGGCGGTCGGATTAAGAGCGAGCGAGAGCCTGATCTGAACTTCGTAACCTGCAATCACTGCGGTGATCAGTTCCTTGCCTGACGCATCGCTCATTTCGGCCGCCGCCAATGCAGCGGGCACAATCGGTGCAGAGGAATGGATTGAACCCTCCGCATGAGTATCATCGAAATCGAGAGAATGGGCGAGCGTACCGTTGATTAGCGCTGCAGCCGTTGGAGCATACGCCCGGACATCGCCCATCACCGAGCATGTGCCCTCCGCAAGTCCAAGCTTTTCAACCGCTGAAATCAGGCTCGGCGTCGACTCCGCGTCGTTGCGGGCGCGAATAATGATGCCTGTTACGTCGAGGATCAACCGCTTCGCCCGCTCAACGACCTCGGTCGGAATATCTTCATAGCTCAGATCAGAAACGAATTCCGCCAGTTGCCTTGTGATGCCCATTGCGACCTCCCGTCCAGAGCGGGTCCTGCTTGCGCGTGATCCGATCCTTGTTCATTATGTCCGGACATACTAGGCTTGCTGCTATACTGAAAGCAACACTTTCACACCAATGAGCGAAAACACGCCCCTCTACCGCATGATCGCCGACACGCTGCGCCATGAGATATTTGGCGGTAGCTATGCTGTTGGCGACCTATTTCCAAAGGAATTTGATCTTTGCGACCGGTTTAAGGTGAGCCGTCATACGGTGCGCAGCGCGCTTAGCTGTTTGGAACGCGAAGGACTGCTCAAACGCACCAAGGCGACTGGCACGGTCATTCGCTCTGTTGAACCGTCGGCAGCGTTTGTCCAGAAGTTGGCGAGTGTCGACGACCTGCTCCAATATCCCGTTGAGACGCGACTCGATCCCAAAGACCTTGAAAATATTGAAGCAGATGAGACCGTGGCAGGCTGGTTTGAGTCAGCGGAAGGGACACCGTTGTCACGCATCCGCAGCGTACGGTCGCGGATGGATGACGGCATGCCACTGTGCTGGAGCGAGATCTATGTCCGGCGGGAATATGCCGGTGTTATTAAGGAAGTCGGGAAAGACACACGGCCCGTCTATCGGATCCTCCAGCAACTCTATGACATTGAAATTTCCCGCGTTGAAATAGAGCTTGGAGCGGTCGCCATGATGAACCCGGAGGCCGAATTCTTGTCCGTAGAGGAAGGAACGCCGGCGGTTCGCGTCCTGCGCCGCTACTACGGACGGGATGGGCAAGTGTTTGAGACTTCGGTCAGTCTGCATCCGCAGGACCGGTTCAGCTACAACCTTACATTCGCCAACGAGCCGACAGGGAGCTAAGGAGGCCAATTGTCGAATCCAGCGTGAACTTTGATCGTTCTTCAATGCGATACAAGCTTTCGCCCATAAACATGGCCGTACCTGGCGCATGAAGTAGACCTTCCGCCGCTGCGGCAATATGAGTAGTACTCAAGAGACAGGTGCCAATTCGACGCTTCCCGGACGTTCAGCTAAACAAGAGTGACTCGCGCATGCCTTTGGAAAATGCAGATATTGTCATCCGCAATGCCCAGTTGATCGACGGCACCGGAGCGCCTGCCCAAGCCGGTGATCTCACCATATCGGACGGCCGGATTGCAGCCATTGGGCCATCGCTGAATGTCACGGCGAATGAAGAGATCGACGCGCGCGGCCAAACCCTTTCACCGGGGTTTATCGATGCCCATACGCATGACGACCGTATCGTCCTGACTGACCCCACCATGGCCTGCAAAGTCAGCCAGGGCGTCACGACGGTGGTTACGGGCAATTGCGGCGTTTCCATCGCGCCGGTCACCATAGATGCCCGCCCTCCGGGGCCACTCGATCTTATCTGCCCCAAGCCGTCGGACTTCTTCCCTACATTCGCGGACTATTTTGCTGCGCTCGACACATCGCCTCCAAGCGTGAATGTGGTTGCCCAGACGGGACACGCCTCTCTGCGGGTGGGTGTCATGGACAGCTTTGACAGAGCAGCAACTAGCGATGAAATCGATAAAATGAAGGCACTGCTGCGACAGGCCTTGCGTGATGGTGCGGCTGGATTTTCAACCGGGCTTTATTACCCCCCGGCCAATGCCGCGCCGACAGAGGAAATCGAGGCG
>DEIT01000019.1:0-5945 GCA_002352635.1 Hyphomicrobiaceae bacterium UBA2767
CGAGCAGATTTCCCAAGCGGGGGACGTTGCGGCATTGCTGCAGGCGAATGAAGAGTTTCATGAGGCACTCTACAGCCCTGCCGGACAGCCTGTGACGTTGCATCTGGTGCGCCAGTTGCGCCAGCGATATGTGAGATATCTCGGCTTCATGTGGCATCACAGCCGGCACGCGCAGGCGTCCCTGGATGAGCACCAGGCATTGCTCAATTTGATTTGCGATGGCCAGGCACAGGCGGCACGAGAGTTATTGAAGACGCATATCAAGGCGTCTACAGAAGCCATAATGAAAACGATGGCGCTGCATTGTCCCTGAGCGTCTGTGTCCATCGTCAAACAGATTTGCAATAGTGATGCTCGTTTCTGGCCTTATGCAGACACTTTCCAAGAACGGTCTTAACTCCTGAAACGCGACCGCTGAACGCGGTTCAGGTCGGGAATCCGATGGTTCTATGGGGCGTCCGGGATGGTTCTTCTCAACATGACCCTTGGCGTGGCGGCAAAAATCGCTAACAATTGGGAATACTTGGGGGAAAGCACTCGATCGGACCCGCGCTGTGGCAAGCTTCAGTCTTGTTCACGACTCTCTTCAGGCGCCGGAAATTGCAGCGCCGTGGTCAGTGCGCGTCGGGAGACATGGCTACCACCGCCTGCTGACCGTCCGCGCAAACATCGACCTTCAATATTTCTGGGAAAAACGCTGGTTTCTGATCGCTTTGGCAGTTGGAGCGGCATTGCTTTACGCGCCACAACCGGAAGGGTTGACGCGCGATGGCATGATCGTCCTGTCAATGTCGGTGGTGGCGACGATCCTTTTCATCACCGAACCGGTTCCGCTGCCGACCGTGGCCCTGCTGCTGATCGTCGGTGAGGTCATGTTGCTCGGGCGCAACTCCACCGAGGTCGCCAGGAGCCTGATGACGGACTCGGTGTTGTTTATCATGGGTTCACTGATGCTTGCTGTTGCGGTGGTCAAGCAAAAACTCGACCAGCGGATTGCCTGGTTCATTGTGCGGATGACAGGCACCCGAACCTCGCGAATATGTTTCGGTATCTCGGTTGTTTCAGGGATCCTGGCGTCGTTTGTTGGCGAGCACACGGTCGCTGCCATGATGCTTCCGGTAGGCATCACGCTCATTACGCTCACATCCGAAGATCGCAAAGGCGTGCACAATCTTGCAGCCGTCCTGCTTTTCTCCATCTGCTACGGCTGCTCGGTGGCCGGTATCGGCACGCCTTCGGGCGGCGCCCGCAACGCCATCATGATCGGATACTGGAAGGATTTCTTCTACGATCCCACCAATCCGGAAACCTATAAGTTTCTCATCGATTATGTCCGATGGGCCGTGTACGCCTACCCGATATTCCTCGTTCAACTCCCGTTTGTAACGGCGTTGTTGCTCTACACATTCAAACCGGAGCATCGCGATCTGTCGCGTGCTGTCGCCAAGCTGCGCGCCGGAATCCGAGACGAAGGTCCGATGACGCTCGGAAATTGGGCTGCAATTGTGATGTTCTTCCTCATCCTCTATGCCTGGATTTTCTTGTCCCCGGAATACGGCATGGGAACCATCGCCTTGCTTGGTGCCGCGGCTTTTCTGGCGGCTGGCCTGGTGCAGTGGGAGGACATCAATTCAGGCGTCAATTGGGGGGTGGTCCTGTTGTACGCCGCCGCCATTTCGCTCGGGGTGCAGATGAAGATGACAGGTGCCGCCGCTTGGGTGGCAGCCGGTTTCCTGGACGTCCTGACACCGCTTGGGGCCGATTCCGGTATTGGCTTGTGGGTTGCCATTTCCGCACTCACAACCTTTGTCACGAACACGATGTCGAATGGCGCGGCGGTCGCGGTTCTTGGACCGATCGTTCTCAAGCTTGCCGTGGCGGCGGGCGAAAGCCCCATCGTCATCGGCTTTATTACCGCGATCTCCTCGGCATTCGCTTATCTGACGGTCGTTGGCACGCCCGCATGCACTATCGTCTTTGCAGCGGGCTACCTGACCCCGGGCGATTTTCTGAAAGTCGGCTGGCGCATGGTCATCATGTCGACGATTGTCATGATTGCGATGGCGACGTTTTATTGGCCACTGATCGGGGTGTGATCCATGGCAGCCTGGAGAATCTCAGCTTCACACGACAAACGTGCCGCGCAGGAAGAGATGCGCAAGGAACGCGAAACACGCCAGGAGCGGTTTCGCATACTCGTGTGTGTCAACGGCACGGATGCGTCCTATGAGGGTTTGAAACTTGCCGCCGAGATCGGCCAGACAGGACCCTGCGATATTGTTCTGCTTTATGTGCGCCGGGTCGACCAGGGCTTGAACTCGGGCGGTCTACAGGTGAGGGTTGCGCGGCAGAACATGCTCGATTGGGGCCTTGAGTTGCCCGGAATTCAGTATCTCAGGCGTGGCCTCGATATCCTCGGTGAACTTGGCTATCTGACGAAGGAATGGAGATCGAAAGCCAGTCATACCGATATCTTCGGAGATCCCCTCGGCGATAACAAGGTCGAGTATCGCTCGGGCAGGAAAAAACGCATCATCCTGAAGCTCAAAACCGCGCCCAGCGTTTCCAGCGGCATCCTCGACCAGTATGAGCTTGGGCCCTACAACCTGATTATTACCGGGCCGCCAAAGCGTTGGCGGGGTGAGTTCAAGTCCTTTCTCGAGCCAAGTACAGTGCAGAAAGTGGCGATGCTGTCGCCGTGCTCGGTGCTGACAATGCGGAACGCTTTCGACAGCAAAAAGGGTTTTCTGATTGCAACCGACGGTAAGCCGCACTGTGTCGTATCCATGAAGCAGGCCGCAGTGCTGGCCCACACCCTTGGGCGGCCCATCACCATAACATCCACGGCATTGGACGAGGACTTGCGGCCAATGGTGAAGAGCCGTTTGACGGCGGCCAGGAAAGAGCTTGCGGCAATGGGCATCACCAATGTGAAGACACTCGCGCGCGTCGGCGATCCTCATGAAACCGTAGTCGAGGACGCAAAACGTTTCGCTATAACCGTGGTTGCGGACTCCGGAAAATCCCGGTTCAAACGGTTTCTGCGCGGCTCCGTTGCCTTCGACATCATGGGCAACGCGACAACCTCGGTTATGAATGTCCGCTAGTCGTTCTTTTCCAGGCAATTGAGAAAATCGGCCGGTCTCTACCGCAGAAATCCGGCCGATCCCCAAATGCGCCGAGCGAGGGAGGATAGTCCGCCCGCGCCATCGTAATACGTATGGGTGCGAAGTGCGGATCACAGCGCGTGTGTCATGCCGTGAGATGGCAGGTCCATGGCGTATCCACGATCATGTATTGCATTTATTTTGATAAAAAAACAATTCTTGTATAACCGTTGCCCCAAGGCTGCACTGCATTTTCGCAACCACCGACAAACCGCAGCCGTGAAGATGGGAGTAACGCAAAATGACTTCTTGGCTGAAAATGCTGCTTGCGCTGACGCTCTTCGCCTCCGCATATGTGGCTCCCGCCGGCACAGCTGCAGCCGGCGACTTTCCCGACAAACCGGTGACCTGGATCGTTCCGTTCAAAGCTGGCGGCGGAACCGATCGCTGGGCCCGTGTTCTCTCAAGTGTGTCTTTCGATGTTCTCGGCCAACCTCTGCGGATCCGCAATCTGCCGGGGTCGTCGGCGGTGCGCGGGTGGAAATACATGCTCGAACAGCCTGCCGACGGCTACAATGTTTATCAGGCAAGTCCGACACCGATCATCGCGCTGAAGCGGGAGAAGAATCCACCGTTGAAACCCACTCAGGTGAAGATCGTCTGCTTCGTCTCCGCTTTCCGCAATATCGTCCTGGCGCCTCCGGGCAAACCATGGTCGACATGGGAAGGCCTGATCAAATACGCCAAGGCGAACCCGGGCAAATTGACCTTCGGGGCGACATTCTCCGAACTGAGCGGCACGGCGCTGGCCTTCAACAGCGCTGGCGTCAAGGTGAAGCTGGTGCCGTACTCGAGCACGTCCGATGCCGTCACCGATCTTCTGGGCGGTCATATCCAACTCGCCGCCGCCACGGAGTCGACCGCGCTTGGCTACAAGGCAATCAACTTCCCGCGTTGGATAGGGGTCCATCCGGACACGCCCGACGAGATTGTGGCCAAACTCTCCGACAAGATCGGCGAGATGCTGAAACAGCCTTCGTTGAAAAAGATCATGGGCAAGATGGGCGAAGAGATCATCTTCGTGCCGCACAAGGATGCCCAGGCGCAATATGACGAGATCGTCGCTGGCGTCAGCGAAGCCGTGGCCGCACTGAACTAGTTCCTCCACCAGGGCAGGTAGTCACCCTGTCCAAAGCTATGCCCGGCAGTGTGATTGAGCGCTGCCGGGCCAATTCCCCGGCAAAAACCATGAAAATGATCAGAACGAACCGAGGTGCAGCCTGCGCCATCCTAGCCGCCCTGGCGCCCCTCATGGTCTATATCGTTTTCTCGGATTGGGCAGGCGACCGGCTCAGTGACGGGTTTCGCCTCGGCACGTTTCCGCTGATTTATCTGGCGCTCTCGATGGCCCTGGCCGCGGTCATAACAATGGACGACCGCAAAGGGGACGTTCTGGAAGACATTGAGACCTTGTCCCTGCCGGGCCTTGCACGTGTTGTTTTCTATTTCGGCGTCGCTGTCCTATTCGCTTTCTATCAAGAGAAAATCGGCTTCATCCCATGCGCATTCGCACTGTCGGTGACGGGTGCAGTGGCCATGCACCTGCGGCCCTGGCCATTATCGGCAATATCGCCAATCTGGGACTGGGACGGATCTTTGCGTTTGTCTATGCCAAGATCGGGGAGGTGCCGAAACAGTATCTGATACCGCTGATCGGCATCATGGCGGTCGTCGGTTCCTATGTGTATGAGGAAAATCCCTACCATGTTCTGCTGATGCTGATCTTTGGCCTCGTCGGACTTGTGCTCCGTGTGTGCAAAATACCCGAGGCGCCGATGGTCATTACCTTTTTGCTTGCGCCTCTCGCGGAAGAAAACATCCGGCGCGCATTGCTGATTGGCGGAGGGGACTGGATTGAGACGCTCATGAACAGCCCGATTTCGATCACACTGGCGGTTCTTTCAATCGGGAGTATTGTTTTCTCCGCCAGGGTCCGCGTCTATCAGCGCATTGCGGCAATACGTGAAGCCGATATCGGCGATGTCAGGGAATGAGTTCAACCACGCTCAGCAAACAGGATGAAGTCCTGAGTCCAAACGCCGGTCTGATTGGCGTGACGGGTTCGCGTGCAAAGCTCTCAACCCCATGTCTTGTGCTCGATCTGGATGCGCTGGAACGAAATGTTCAGCACATGGCCACACTGTGCCGTGATGCGGGGATCGCTCTTCGTCCGCATGCCAAAACCCACAAATCGATCGAGATAGCGCGACGTCAGGTGTCAGCCGGAGCTGTTGGCATAGCGGTCGCAACCATCGGAGAGGCGGAGTGTTTTCGCACGGGAGCGATCAGCGACATTCTGATGACGTCCCCAATCCCTCCGGGCATCAAAATGGACCGGCTGATCGCACTCGCATCTGATCGGGGAGGGATCTCCTGCGTGGTGGACAATCCTGACTGCGTCACCGCTCTTCAGAGTGAAGCAAAGAGCGCGGACATCATTCTGCNNGCAAACCTTCGCTTCATGGGATTGCAGGCTTATGCCGGGCATCTGTCACATGTTGAAGACCTTGAGACGCGTACGGCGGAGGCGCGCAGTGCCGCCGACCTTATCCAGCAGGCGCTGGCGGCCGTGAAAGAGGCGGGTCTTCGGGCTGCGGTCGTATCGGGCGGTAGCACAGGCACCATTTTCATCGATCCCGGGCTCGATGCCCTTGATGAGATGCAGTGTGGCAGCTACGGGTTCATGGACGTGGAGTATGACATCGTTGATCTCGACGGCAGGTCCTCGACCCCCTTCGAGCCGGCATTATTCGTGCGGACGTCGGTCATCTCGAAAAA
>DEIT01000019.1:6025-7826 GCA_002352635.1 Hyphomicrobiaceae bacterium UBA2767
GCAAAGTGACGAACATGGTCAGATTTCGGTAATGGCGGGCGAAGACACACTTCAGGTCGGCATGTCACTGGAATGTTTCGTGCCGCACTGCGACCCGACCGCAAATCTGTTCAACGAATATCATGTATGCCGGGGTGATCAGCTGGTTGATATCTGGCCCGTCGACGCGCGCGGGGCGATTTGACTAGTTCTCGGAGTGGCCGTTTTTGGCAATGCTCAGATCGATTGCTTTCGCGTTCCTCGCCGTCGCCAGATGCTCCTGGAGCAACTTAACGGCTTTTCTTCGTGAGCCTTTTTCAAGCGCTTCGAGGATTGCCACATGCTCGTCGGCAAATATGTCGATGCGCTTGGTTTCAAGGACCTTGGTGTATTCAATCACGCGGCGTGAGGCGTTCGCGCGTTTGAGCGCATCGAGGTAAAAGTGGTTCCCTGACCAGGAAACGATGCTCTCATGCAGTTCGGTGTTGATTTCAAACAGGTCTACAGCACTCAGGGTTTCGAACTCGCCCTGTGCGATGCGCCGCTGCAATGACAGCAGGGATTGAAACTCGCGTTCATTGATTTCGAAGCCGGGCTCAAGAACGGCCGCCGGCTCGATGGTCTCCCTGAACCGGTAGAACTGTGCGTAATCTTCCTCTGAGGTAATCCCCAGCCGCACGGTCCACTTGTAACCGCTCCCTTTTTCCAGCCACCCCTCGGTTGCCGCGCGCTCACACGCCCGCTGCACGCGCCCACGTGTCGCCCCGTAGGCGGTAACGAGATCAGAGATTGTAAGGTTATGGCCCGTCCCCCACGACAGGGCGTCCCGCGCAAGCTTGAGATAAACGGCGTCCGCACCAAGGTCCTGCTTGAACAGTTGCAACGCATCTTCAACGGGCTTGCTCAGATAGAAGCCGCGGTTTGGCTGATGCTCGGCTATTCCGAGTGCTTCGAGGTGGCGAAGCGCGCGATTGATGGGTGAGCGGGAGACGTTGAAAAAGGTTGCAAGCGCTTCCTCGCGCAGGGGCTGTCCCACCTCCCATGCGTTTCGGCTTGCATGCATGACAATGCTGCGTGCAAGGGAGCTGTTCTGGCTGTCTCGACGCCCCTGGCGTTCCGGCGAATCCATCAATGCAGTGTGCCAGATGTCTGAGTGTTTGTTGCCTTATACATCGATGCGCACATTACATTTCACATCCTTTGAAGCGCAACAGCCGGCCATTGATTGACGGCGTCATTGCGATTTCGCGGGAGCTGGGTTTGCCTGGGCAGCAATACCGAACAGGCTCCATCGATTTCCGGCCCACCGATAGAGAAGGTCAAAGTTTATGCGCAGCGGTCGCGTGGGAAAATAGCCGGTCAACTGGAGCATGCCCTGCTTGTTGAGCGCGGGCTTTTTGGTGAATTTCGGAGCGATCATAACGACGGGGCCAAGGTTTAGATTTTTCGCACGCAGGGTGGCAAAGATGCTGGCAAGTTTCGCCGCGGTATTGGATTTTTGAAATCCGGGCGTGCCGAGATCGCGAAACACGGTGTAGTTGCCGGTACGGTTGGCCTGGTCGAGCGCAATGATGGTCGTTCGCACCAGAATGGTAAGGCCATTCGTGTCCGGCATTCGCGGAGCTGACTGAGTGTGAGCCGGCTCGGATGCAAGACATATGAGGCTTGTGGCAATTGCTAGGTAAAGAATGGCTTGGCGCATGTTTCTTCCACGGCGGTGTTAAACTGAAACAGTCTCGTGCGTTGCGTAATTGCCTCAAAATACTGTTTCGAAAACTCAATCATAAATTCGAAAGTTCCAACTGAAAAACGTGCGGGGGAG
>DEIT01000063.1:0-1277 GCA_002352635.1 Hyphomicrobiaceae bacterium UBA2767
CCGAGGGCACGTTCATTCACGCCAATCCGAGTGATCCCGTGCACTACGGCAAAGGACAGGTCAGCGTTTACAAGAAGACCGTGTTTCTGAACGACAATTTCGAGGTCGGGCCCGGGCCCAAATTTCATGTCTATCTGGTGCCAAAGGCAGACATTCGCTCATCAAGCGATCTTTCGGATGTAATGTTTGTCGACCTTGGCCGCCTGCGAAGTTTCAAGGGCAGCCAGAAATACGCCATTCCAGCCGGCCTCGACCTTGCGAAATACAAAAGTGTGGTGATCTGGTGCGAGAAGTTTTCTGTCCTGATTTCACCCGCCGACCTGAAAGACGCCGCGAAAAGCTAGTTTGCCGGCCTACCTTTGGCGGCAATCGCGTTGTAACGTGCCAATAACCGCTCGGCGCGGATGGCGACGGGTACGTCCACCATCTTGCCGTCGATCGTGATGGCGCCTTTGCCTTGAGCTTGCGCTGCGGCATATTCGGACACCACACGGTTCGCCCAGTCCACCTCTTCTGCCGTCGGTGCAAAGCTCTCGTTGAGCAGCGGCACCATGTCCGGGTGGATGCAACTGGCACCCTCGAAGCCGAATTTGCGCGAGCGGGCAAGGACGGTCTTGACTGCATCAAGGTCGGTGTAGTCGGCGACCGTACCGAGAAATCCAAGTGGCATCACGCCCGCTTCGCGCGCTGCCATCAGACACATGAGCTTTGGGAGTTCCAGTGTTTCCGGATCTGGCGGAGCCTGCATTTCCATGGCGAAATCTTCACCACCCAGTGACATGGAGACAACGCGATCGCTGGAAGAAGCGATCTCCGCGGCGCGGCGAAGCGCGCCAGGGCTCTCTATCATTACTGACAAACCGATGGCGCCAGGGGGCATGCCGCGTTCGCTCTCCAGCTCCGATACCGTTTCGTCGATGAGCCGCAGATGATCCGGGCTTTCGGTCTTGGCCACGAACAGAGAACGCACGCCGTGTATGACCGCGGCCTCGAGATCGGCGACCGTCTCCCGCAGCGGACGATTGATCCGCACAGTGACGTCAGCGCCGGATTGCCCAACGCTTGCCACAGCAGCCGCCAGTGCGGCGCGCGCGGCCGGGCGTTCGGCTTCCGGTACCGCGTCCTCAAGATCCAGGATGATGGCATCGGCACCGCGTGTATGCGCCTTGTCGATAAAACGCTGATTGTTGGCGGGAACATAAAGAAGGGACCGCCAGATAGGCGCCGCCGGACCGGACAGTGTGGTCATTGGTTTTCCTCCCCACCGCCGATGATGC
>DEIT01000063.1:1362-9820 GCA_002352635.1 Hyphomicrobiaceae bacterium UBA2767
AGACAGGCGCGGAACGACATTGTGCATTGGTGCTGAACCGATATCGGCGTCAGGCACTTCAACAATAAGGCCGCGTTCCAGAAAGTGCGGATCACGCGCCATATCACGGGGGTCGTAAATTGGTGAGCCGGTTATTTCCTCCCGCTCGAAGATTTCCATGACTTCGTCGCGCGTGCGTGCGCCAATCCATTCGGCCACCGCGCCATTGACCTCATCCTTATGACGAACGCGGTCCTGATTTGTCCTGTAGCGGGGATTGTCGATCATGTCGGCCCGGCCAATGACCCGGAACAACCGTTCCGCCATCGTCTGGATTGATGCCGAAAGCGCGATGTGGCTGCCGTCCCTGGTGCGGTAGACGTCGCGGGGTGCGGCGGTGTTGGAGGCGTTGCCTGCTCGTTCTTTGACCTTGCCGGTCATTTTGAGCACCATCGCTTCCGGCCCCATGATCGCATGCATGGCATCGAGCAGAGCCAAGTCCAGCACCTGGCCTTTTCCGCCATTCACCTCAACCTCGCGTAGGGCAACCATGGTGGCATAGGCGCCGGTCAGGCCGGACACCATATCGGCGAGCGCTAATGGCGGCAGCACGGGATCGCTGTCGGCAAAACCGTTGCGCGCAGCGAAGCCCGAGAGTGCTTCAACCAACGTGCCGAACCCCGGCCGCTCTCGATATGGACCCGTCTGACCAAAACCGCTGATGCGGACGATGACGAGTTCTGGATTGTGCTGATGCAGGATTTCCGGGCTGAGCCCCATTTCCTCCATCCGGCCAGGGCGGAAATTCTCCACCAGTACCTGTGCAGTCGGAACGAGCTTCAAAAGAATTTCCCGCGCCTTTTCATCGCGCAGGTTCAGCCCAATGCTCCTCTTGTTGCGGGAATAGACTTTCCATGTCGTCTCCACGCCGTCGTCGCCCCAGGACCTGAGCGGGTCGCCTTTGGCCGGATCTTCAATCTTGATGACCTCCGCCCCGAAGTCGGCAAGTTGCAGGGTGAGCATGTTTCCTGCGACGACGCGTGACAGATCGAGCACGCGAACACCCTCTAGGGGCCCCGCATTCGATGGATTGAACTGCTGCTTCGGGTAGGGTGATGGTTCAGCCATTTGGCCTCGATAGTCTTCCGCTGGTTTTCTTATAGGGTTGGCACTGGCGGCGGATGATAGACGCGCCGGGAACTTTCGCAAACCGGGGCATCCAAATGAATCGAGTCGAAAGATACGCAGCGGGTTTATACCGACTGCGCTTCCTTGTTGGGCGCGTGTTTCTGCCGGTTGAGTACCCGCTCACCGAACACCTTTTTCGGTGCGGAATCGCCGACTGTGTCCGGTCGGTTGGTTCGCACTGCACTCGGTGTGGCGTCAATCAGCTCTTCCACAATTCCGAGCAGGCTGTCTGCCGTCATTTTGGCCGGGAGGAACTCATTGGAGACGCAATATCGTCGGTGCACCTCCTCGGATACCGGCTGTCCGACGAAGCACATCGACCAGTCGGCGAAGCGTCATTTGGATATCGGCCGGGCATCAAGAATAACGGGGTCCACATGACGTGGATCTTTGGCAATACGGCAGAATGTTTCCGTGACGGCTTTGCGGTCGCCTTCAAGCACTTGCGCGAAGTAGACTTGATTGAATAACAGCGCACCGGTGACGCCCTGAGCCATATTGTTGCGTTTGGCAACTTGAAGAATATTCTTCAGTTCAGCGCGCAGCTTGGGATCGTCCGAGTTTGCGGCCGCATTCCTTGAATAGTAAATAAGACGAAACAGATACATCGATTCCGAACCTTCAGGCGCTCGCAAAATCTATACCTATGCGGTGTAAATGAGGGTAATAGGACCTGTTGGTTTTCCCGATGCCCGCAATGGGGTAGTGGGATGGGATCTGCAGCTTGCACCAGTTTCAGGAGGATGCCGTGGCGAAAGACTTGTATGAAGTCCTCGGTCTGAAGAAGGGAGCCTCTGAGGAGGATATCCGCAAGACCTATCGCAAGCTCGCAAAAAAGTTTCATCCCGACCTCAACCCCGGCGATACGGCGGCGGAGGAGAGTTTCAAGGAGATTTCAGCGGCGTTCGCAATACTGGGAGATGACGACAAGAAGAAACGCTATGATGCGGGTGAGCTGGATGAGACTGGTGCTGAAACGCCGCAGCACCGTTACTACCGCGAATATGCGGATGCCGACACGCAGCACCAATACCATAGCAGCGCCGGATTCGATGATTTCGTCGATCTGGGCGATCTGTTTGGAGACGCCTTCGCGCGAAGAGGGCACGGTGGCGGTGGGTTTGGAGGAGGAATGAAAGTCCGGGGACCTGACGTGCGCTATCATCTCCCCATCGATTTCCTTGAAGCGGCAAAGGGCACCAAGCATCGCGTCACAATGCCCGATGGTACCGTTCTGGATGTGAAGATTCCCGAGGGAACTGAAGATGGTGCTGTTCTCAGGCTCAAGGGAAAGGGGCAACCGGGATTGAATGACGCCCCGCCGGGCGATGCCCTGGTTTCAATCGAGGTCAGGCCACACCGGTTGTTCACGCGCGAAGGCGACAACGTCGCCATTGAGCTGCCGATAGGCATTGACGAGGCGGTGCTCGGCGCGAAGGTGGAGGTGCCTACTATCGCGGGGACAGTCAAAATGACAGTGCCCGCCGGTGCGACTTCCGGTCAAACCCTGCGTCTGCGCGGTAAGGGTATCCAAAACAAGGGCAAGCGTGGCGATCAGTTGGTGCAGCTGAAGATCATGACGCCGGATGAGGTCGATCCCGAGCTTGAAGAATTCATGCGCTCCTGGGCGAAGGACCATGCATACAATCCCCGAGCCAAGATGGGGCAGGTGCTGTGATGCTGGACGAGAAAGAAGTCATCCGCCGCGTCTCAGGTGTGACCCGGGTCCGGCTTCAGACCTGGGTAAGCCGAGGCTGGGTCCTGCCTGCCATGACGAGTGACGGCCCCAATTACAGCGAAATCGACATTGCCCGCTGCGATTTGATCAGGGAACTAAGGGACGATCTGGAAATAGATCATGACGCAGTGGAGATTGTCTTGTCGCTTCTCGATCAGGTTTATGGGCTACGCCGTGAATTGCGTGCCGTCATGGGTGCGGTCAAGGTGCAACCGGATGAAGTCCGCGTAAGGATACTGGGTGCGCTTTCCGATGACAGCCCCGAAGGAAAAGAAAACGACTAACCCGGTTTGATAGCAGCGCCTTGTCAGTTTTCGGGGCGAGCGACCCTTGCAGGAGGGGCATGAGGTAGAGTCGACTATTGACGATCATACCGTTCCCGGAAGATTATTAGTGTACAAACCAAATTCTGCTGCACTCCGGCTGCAGAAAATTCAACGAGCCATGGCGGAACCAGAACCAGAAAAACCGCTCGCTAACACGCGCGTGGTTGAAATCGGCACCAGCGTGGCAGCGCCTTATGCCGCGTGGATACTTGGCACATTGGGAGCTGATGTCATCAAGGTTGAACGGCCTGATGGCGGCGATGACGCCCGCCAGTGGGGCAATATGTTCCCGGATGGTACTGCCTCGACCTTCCACTATCTCAACAGCCAAAAGCGCGGCATCACGGTCGATTTGAAGGATGAGGCGCAATGCCAATGGTTGCAGGAGTTCTGTGCCACTGAGGCGGATGTGGTTATCCAGAATCTGAGGCCCGGCCATGTGGACCGTTATGCAGTTGGTGCGGCTGACCTGACCAAGGTCAACCCACGGTTGGTTTACTGCAACCTCTGGTCTTTTGGGAATTCAGGACCAATGCAGCAACGGCCGGGTTACGATCCGCTGATGCAGGCGTTGAGTGGCATAATGAGCGTCACAGGTGAAGTGGGGCGCCCGCCTGTCCGTGTGGGTCCGTCGATGATTGATATGGGTACGGGCATGTGGTGCGTCATCGGCATTCTTGCCGCGCTAAACCGCCGCGAACAGACCGACGAAGGGTGTGTCATCGATGCCTCGCTCTATGAGACGGCACTGGGTTGGATGGCGAATGCGGTTCCCACATTGCAGGCGACCGGAAAGAGCCCCGGCCGGCAGGGCACCACGGCACGCGGCATGGCGCCTTATCAGGCATATGAGTGCGCTGATGGGTATCTCATTGTGGCCGCGCCCAACGACCGTCTGTTTGAGCGTCTGTCGGGCGTGCTGGGTCATCCGGAGTGGCCGCAGGACCCACGCTTTGAAACCAACCAGAACCGCTGGGAAAACCTTGCCGAACTGAATGCGTTGATGGAGCCGATTTTGCGATCGCAACCGCGAGAGATATGGCGGGAAAGGCTGGATGAGGTAGGTGTCCCATCGGCGCCGGTCCGCGATACGTCTGAGATGATGGGCGATGCACAGACCCGCGCGCTCGGTATTATTCAGAGACCGGAAGCGGAAGGTCCCGAACTGATGGGCATGCCGCTGAGCTTCGATGGCGTGCGCCCCGCACTTACGCGGTACGCCCCGAAACTCGGCGAACACGATCATGAGATCAAGAACAAGGATGAGGGGAACAAATAATCCCCCGGTTGGAGAGGACATCCCATGCGCACCGACTATGAAACGCTGCATATTGAGAAGGCTGACGATCATATCCTGATTGTCACGCTTGATCGCCCGGACTTCGCGAATGCCAAGAACACGCAAATGGGCTCAGAACAAAAGGATTTGTTCGAGGGGCTTTATGTGGACACCGAAGGCGTGCGTTGCGTGGTTCTTACCGGTCGCGGAAAAGTATTTTGCGCAGGCGGTGATCTGAAGGAACGCAAAGGCATGACTGATGCGGCCTGGCAGCGTCAGCACGCAATCTTCGAGCAAGGAGTGCTGGCTCTGCGCATGTGCCCGGTCCCGGTGATCGCTGCTGTGAACGGACCGGCCTATGCGGGAGGGTGTGAAATGGTGCTGACTTGTGATTTTGCCTATGCATCGACGACCGCGCGTTTTGCACTAACCGAAGTCACGCTCGGGATCATGCCGGGTGCCATGGGCACGCAGAATTTGCCCCATGCCGTCGGGGAACGCCGCGCAAAGGAAATCATCATGACCGGTCGTCCCTTCAGCGCTGAAGAGGCTTGTCAGTGGGGGCTCGTCAACCGGCTGTGCGAACCTGATGGGCTTATGGACGAGGTTATGGAAACGGCTCAGAAAATCGCCAGCAATGCGCCGCAGTCGGTCATGCGCGCCAAACGATCCATCTCGGTGGCCACGCAAGTCGATCGCTTCAATGGATTCCAGTTCGAGCTTGAAGCCTATAATCGCCTGGTTCCGACAGAAGACCGCCGCGAAGGCATTCTGGCGTTTAATGAGAAGCGCAAACCCGAATATAAGGGTCGGTAGTGGGGAGTATCATGCGCAAAGATATCGACATTCTGGTTCATGAGGTCGGCCCACGTGATGGTCTCCAGAGCATCGACACCATTTTTCTAACTGAGGCCAAGCTTGAATGGATACGGGCCGAGGCGGCCGCAGGCGTGCCGCAAATACAGGTCGGATCGTTTGTACGGCCAGATCTGCTGCCGCAAATGGCCGACAGCGCGGAGGTTGTCAGGGAATCGATCAAGATTCCGGGACTCACGGTTTCGGCTCTCGTGCCGAACCTCAAAGGCGCACAGAACGCCATTGCTGCGGGAGCACATCAGCTTGGCGTCGTGATGTCGGTGTCTGAAGCCCACAACAAGTCGAACATCAACCGCACGGTTGAGGAATCCCTGGATGGCTTCCGCCAGATTGTCGAATACCGCAACGAAGCTGACCCTGATCGCAAGACCGTCATATCGGGGGGGCTGGCGACATCATTTGGCTGCACGATTTCCGGTCCCGTGCCGGTAAGTGACGTGATGAGGCAGGCGGAACGGCTGCTTGAGCTTGGCGCTGACCGGCTGAACGTCGCTGATACGGTCGGGTTCGCCAATCCGAAGCAGGTGAAGGACCTGTTCGATGAATTATTCCGTACCGTCGGGGACGACGTGCCCGTTGGCGCCCATTTCCATGATACGCGGGGGCTCGGCCTTGCCAATGCCTTCGCCGCCGTTGAAGCGGGCGTGCGGGAGCTCGATTCCTGCCTCGGCGGGCTCGGTGGCTGTCCTTACGCGCCTGGAGCCAGTGGAAACGTCGTTACTGAAGACATGGTGTTCATGCTGGAGGCAATGGGACTGAAGACCGGTGTCGATCTCGACGCACTGCTTGAGACGCGTGAATTGATGGTCCGCCATCTGAAGGACGAACCGACGCAGGGGACTTTTGTCACCGCTGGCCCACCCCTCGGTTTCGTTCCGGCAACGGCCGCGTGACAATCCAAAAACAGATCAAGAAAGCATATTGGGGGAGTGAATGTCTGACTACGAACTGTCGGTTCCGGCGGAAGTGGATTATCCGGAAATCCGCGAACAGGTGCGTGCGTTATGCGCCGATTTTCCAGGCGAATACTGGCAGAAGCTGGAAGACGAACCGCCAGAGTCGAGTTATCCAAACGAATTTATCGAGGCGCTGACTGCGGCTGGATACCTCGCAGCGCTGATCCCGGAAGAATATGGCGGTGCCGGCTTGCCCGTGCGCGGTGGCAGCGTGATCCTGGAGACCATCAATGAGACTGAGTGCAACGCCAGCCCCGGCCATGCGCAGATGTATACGATGGGCACGATCCTGCGCCACGGCTCCAAGGAACAGAAGGAGCATTACCTGCCGCAGATCGCGAAGGGTGAGTTGCGCCTGCAGGCTTTTGGCGTCACTGAACCGACAACCGGTTCCGACACGACGCAGCTCAAGACTCGCGCCGACAGGCAGGGCAATGGCTATGTGATAAACGGGCAAAAGGTCTGGACCAGCCGTGCGGCCCATTCCGACTTGATGCTGTTGCTCGCGCGCACGACACCCGCCGACAAGGTTGAAAAGCGCACCGATGGCATCTCGACTTTCCTGACTGACTTGCGCGAGGCGCAAAAACAAGGCTGCACGATTACCCCGATCAAGGCGATGATCAACCACAACACTTGTGAGGTGTTCTTTGACAATGTGCCGATTCCCGGCGACGCGCTGGTTGGGGAAGAGGGAAAAGGCTTCCGCTATATTCTCGACGGCATGAACGCCGAGCGTTGCCTGACCGCGGCTGAAGCCATCGGCAACGGGCGGTACTTCGTCGACAAAGCCGTCAATTATTCGAACGAACGCCATGTGTTCGGGCGGCCAATCGGCCAGAACCAAGGCATCCAGTTTCCCATCGCGCGCGGCTATGCGCATCTTGAGGCGGCGGATCTGATGGTGCGCAAGGCGTGTGCGATGTTTGATGCAGGTCTCAAATGCGGGGCGGAGGCCAATATGGCACGCATGCTGGCGTCAGAAGCCGCGTGGGAACTGGCGGAGGCCTGCTTCACCTGTCATGGGGGCTTCGCATTCGCGTGCGAATATGACATCGAGCGCAAGTGGCGCGAGGCTCGGCTCTCTCGTAACGCGCCCATCTCAACCAATCTGATTTTAAGCTATCTCGCCCAGCACGTGCTCGGACTGCCGCGGTCATACTAGCGCACAGTGGGCAATACGACTTACCGGAATTTTCAGCCGGTTGGCTTGAACACCATCAAAAAGAAAACAACGAGAATCGCCGGAAATGCGAGCATGCCGAGACCAATCCACCATCTATCCAGTTTCCAGTAGTCTTCAGAAAGCGAATTGCCCGATGCCAGGGCGGCTTTCGCCATATCCCGCATTCTGATCTGAAGCCATACAACCGGCAGCCAACACGCTCCTGCAAAAAAATAGAGAACCAGAGACCACGCTACCCAAAAATCCATGAAGCTGTACCCCAGCTTCTGAACAAGCATCACGCCGGTGATGAGCTGCACCACCACTGCAGGAGTGGTGAAGACAATGTCCGCCAAAACTGCAGTGCGTGTTGCAAAATAAATCTGCGAAACATCTCCGCGGCAGTTTGCCATCAACATTTGAAATGCAGTGCCAATGCCTGTGCCAAAGAGTATTGTGGCGCTGACGATGTGAACCCATTTGAGAAGCAGATAACTCACGGCGCGCTTCCTTAGATATGGCTGAGGTCGACACAAAACGGACAAGAGGCGAGGTCTGGTTCGCCTATGACGGAGACTGTCCCATCTGTACCGTGGCAGCTGAGGCCCTGCAAATTCGCGATGCAGTGGGCACATTGCATTTGGTCAATGCCCGTGAGGATCGAACACATCCGCTTGTTCGGGAGATCAACAAGCGTGGTTTCGACCTTGATGAAGGGATGGTCATAAAATACGGAGGAAACTGCTATCACGGCGACGAAGCACTCCGCATGATGGCACTGCTCGGAAGTCCCAATGGCTGGTTCAACAGGGCTAACGCGTTGCTTTTCCGGTCCACGACAATCGCCAAAATCTGCTATCCGCTCATGCGTGGCACGCGAAGCCTCCTATTGCGCCTGATGGGTGTTGGGAAAATACGAAACCTGCAACATCATGCAGCCGCCAAACAGCC
>DEIT01000063.1:9922-13787 GCA_002352635.1 Hyphomicrobiaceae bacterium UBA2767
TTCAAAAGCGGCAAAGACAGTGCGGATTTCGTGTTCGACCGCATCTTTCATTATTCGGATCGAGATGAACGGTTTCACTCGCGGATGATGCATGTTGGCGGAAACGAGCTCATTGAATTCATGCGTTTCGGGATTGGGTGGAAAACGGCCTTCACATGGGATGGCAGCAAGGTCATTCTTTCTCACCGTGGATATGTATGGCGCTTCCTGGATGTTCACATTCCCATTCCACTTTTTCTGATTATAGGCAGAGGAGAAGCGGAAGAAGTCCCGATTGAAGAGAATGAATTTGAGATGTGGGCACACGCCAGGCATCCTTGGTTTGGAAACTGTTTTGCTTACGCCGGACTATTCAAGGCGGTTGAGGTCAAATGCGCCGAAGCGTCCTAATACTTGGTGGTTATGGCAATTTCGGAAAGCGTATCGCGGAGGGTCTCACCGCGAGCAAGGTGTCAGTGATCATAGCCGGACGAAATCGTGAAAAAGCTGAAGCACTCAAGAACGAATTGCCTCCAGGACTCTCACAGGCTGCATACTGCGACATTTCACAAAACCTCGACGAGCAACTGACGGAGCTCAAACCACTCGTTGTGATCAACACGTGCGGTCCGTTTCAGGGCAGTGACTATTCGGTTGCGGAAACATGCATCCGGCACAGGAGCAACTATATCGATCTTGCGGACGGGCGCTCGTTCGTAGCTGGAATATCTTCTCTGGATGCTCATGCGAAGCATGCGGGTACTGCTGTAGTCTCCGGCGCCAGTACGGTGCCGGGACTCTCGTCTGCGGTAATCGAACATTTCAAGGGCGAATTTTCCGAAATCTCTCACCTGAAATATGGCATCAGTCCAGGGCAGCAGGCCGAACGCGGACTTGCCACAACTCAGGCCGTCTTAAGCTACGTGGGTAAGAGGCTGAAGCCATTCCCAAGCATCAAAAAGCCGGTCTACGGTTGGCAGGACATTTATAGCCAGGAATACCCACAGCTTGGCCGCAGATGGATGGCAAATTGTGATATTCCCGATTTCGACCTATTGCCCGAGCGCTACCGCATCGGGACCATGCAATTTTCCGCTGGTCTGGAGCTGAGTGTTCTGCATTTGGGGCTCTGGGGCCTGTCATGGCTGGTGCGTGCCGGACTTCCGCTCGGTTTGCAACGGTTTGCAGTACCACTGCTTGGCATGAGCAATCTGTTCAACAGCCTGGGTTCTGCCGAAGGCGGCATGCATATGATCATGTCCGGCACCGACCATGCAGGCAATTCGCATACGCGTCGCTGGTTCATTGTTGCGAAAAATGGCGATGGACCTCACATCCCGACAATTCCGGCAATCATTCTGGCACGGCAGCTGATCAGGCGCGAAGCGGCCCATGTCGGTGCGACGCCATGTTTGGGCATGATTACACTCAGCGCGTATCTCAATGAACTGGCGAAATACAATATTGAGACAATCACCGAATAAGTGTTGGCGCGACAGACAATGCCTCCCTAGTGCCCGTATTCCTCAATCCGTGAGCCGGCCTTCTCCAGAACCGGACGTAAATCCTGGAAGGCTTCGGGATAGAGGTAGAAGGGGATGCGCGGGAAC
Source organism: Hyphomicrobiaceae bacterium UBA2767 (assembly GCA_002352635.1). Classification (GTDB taxonomy): domain Bacteria; phylum Pseudomonadota; class Alphaproteobacteria; order Rhizobiales; family Methyloligellaceae; genus UBA2767. The sequence continues at coordinate 11,512 of DEIT01000063.1, forward strand.
AGGTGATGGATCAGATGGTAGTTCTGGAACAGGTATAGCCAGTTGACAGTTCGTGCCCAGGGTCCGTCAACCTTGCAGATCTTGGTATTGCGCCAGCGGTCTTTCGTGTCATGCGGCTTGTGGGGAACATAGGCGAAGAAATAGATGATGATCGCGCTTCCGATCCAGTGGGGTCCGATCCACAGCATCAGCACTTCGCGCCAGTACCCGAACGCGCAAAGCCAGAAGGCAAGGGAGTAAAGGACCCAGTAGGCGGCGATGACATGGGCCGTGACCTTGAAGTTGGACGGGTCCTTTGGATTGAGCGCGATCTTCTCAAAGAAGAAATGGTGATAGAAAGGCACGATCGTGAAGCAGCGGAACAGAATCTTTAGCGGATGAGTAACTTTGACCCAGTGATCCGGGTCCAGCTCGTCATCGTTGGTTTCGCGATGATGCATCAGATGCATGTGACGGAATGCCTTGTACTCATGCAAAAGAATCGCACCACATAGAAATCCGATCAGATGATTGAGCCACATCCATCGGCTGTTGCGCCCGGCAATATTGCCGTGACATGCCTCATGTAGCGGGGTCTGGATCGCATATAGTAGCAGTGAATTGATGATCAGCCCGACCCAAAGCGGAATGATCCGCATGGTGCCCAGGACGCACACAAGTGCGAAGGAGCCGATGATAGCGAATGCAAGAGCAACGCTCGGCCAGGCGACCATGCCTTGATAGGGTTTAACGATTTTCTGCGCTTTGCGATCAACGGTTGCAGCAGCAGCGGTCATGGTTGCGCGTCCTGTTTGTCTGGTGGGAGCGCACCACTCCCTGTCACATACCAGCGGCCTCAGAGTCCATGAATCGCCTGATTATGCGCAACCTTTCATCATAGTTCAATTTCGAATTGCAATCGTGCGGCAATGTGATCGTTTTAGCGGTAGCTCAACCCGCACTGCCGCATGCGCCACATCAAAATATCAATCCGGTCCTGACCGAAAAACGGCTCGCCCTGAAAAACGAACAGGGGCACGCCATTGTGGCCGGCTGATGCCTGCATGACCTGATTTTCCTCGATCGCGGCATCGTAACGTTCCGGGTCCATCTCAACCGCGCGTTTAAGCGCTTGCGGATTTAATCCGGCACGTTTGATGGCTGTGGAAAGATGAGCACCCTCATTCCAGTTATTCGTTCGTCCGTCCCACAACAGGCGCATGACTTGATCCTGGAATTCGAGCCCCTTATCGGCCTCCACGGCGGCCACGGCCAGTCGTGTGAGTTCCCGAATATAGGGTTGCTCCTCTGCAATTTCGTTGGTCTCGAGGTCCTGCACGATTGGATCTGGGATCGGGCGACGGTACGGGATGCTGTGATATTCGGCGACGCGATTTGAATCGCGCAGGTGGTAGGAACGATAATAGGGTGATGCGGATTTGAAGAAATCCGGATTGCGAATTGCAACCGGATAGACCATGCGCAGCATGACGTCGATGTCATATTGCGTACGCATTGCCAGCACGCGGTCCAGGGCCAAATAGCAGAACGGGCTGCGCATCGACCAGAAGAGATCAAAACTAAGGGTCATGGGAGGCGGATACTAGCTTGGCACATTGCGCCGTGCGAGGGGTTAGATCAGAACAGTATGACAATACTGCTGTAACCCGTCGGAGACAAATACGGCCCGCCTGAGGCAGGCGGGCCGGAGCGAGTTTCTCAATTCAATTAGTTTGCCTAGCTTCAAGCGGCTCTCTCGAGCCTCGCTGCGCGCAGCTTGCCATTGTTGGCTGGGCTCGTTGCCTGCTTGAAGGTTTCGATACCCGTTGCAGCCTGCGACAGCGGATCATCAGAGCGGCGGGATTGGCCTTCAAAGAATGCTCCATGCTCAAGCTTGAGTGCTGAATGGCAAATATCGCCCTCTACGTGAGAGTTCGATTCGAGCGTCACTTGAAGCGCGTTGATGGAGCCGGAGACACGACCATGGATCGTTGTTTCCTCAGCGACAACCGCACCGCTGACACGGCCCCGGTCACCGACTATGAGGGTCGCGCAGTATACATCTCCCTGCACGTCGCCATCGACCTGGACTTCCCCTTTGGAAATGATGTTACCGGTTATGGTGAGATCTTCACCGATGATAGATGGAGCCATTTTTCCTGATCCTTCTGGTTTCAGCATGGTCCATTGTCCCCCGACAATGTCCGAATTCTTACGAGTTCGCCCCAAGCAGCCGAATCGTTAACTTCAGACTGTGTTAAGGGTGGTTAACGAAGGGTAAATAGCCGTATCGCCTC
>DEIT01000070.1:0-8851 GCA_002352635.1 Hyphomicrobiaceae bacterium UBA2767
CTTATTTTTCGCAAGCTGAAGGGTCTTGAAGATGCGATCAGCGTCGATGTCGTGCACTACCAGATGGGTGAACAAGGTTGGGTATTTGATGCAAGTGCTGAAGGCGCGACACCCGATACGGTTCTCGGGAAAACAAGACTCTATGAAGTCTATCTTGAGGCCGACCCGGACTATACAGGCCGCGTAACGGTACCTGTGCTCTGGGACAAGGAGCGCAACACCATTGTCAGCAACGAATCCTCGGAAATCATCCGGATGCTGAATTCAGCATTCGATGATGTCGGGGCGTTGGAAGGAGACTACTATCCGGAACATCAGCGCGCCGACATCGACGAGATCAATGCGATTGTTTACTCAAACGTGAACAATGGCGTGTACAAGGCAGGCTTCGCGACAAGCCAGGACGCGCATGAGGAAGCTGTTGTCGCATTGTTCGAAACCCTTGATATGCTGGAAGACAGGCTTTCGAGACAGCGTTACCTCGCTGGAACCGGGATCACGGAAGCGGACTGGCGGTTGTTCACCACACTTGTGCGATTTGATTCCGTGTATGTAGCGCATTTCAAATGCAATCTGCGCCGTATTGCCGACTACCCGAACCTCTCAAACTACTTGCGGGAGCTCTACCAGCTTCCAGGCGTCGCGGAAACGGTCAGTTTCCCGCATATCAAAAGGCATTATTTCGGCTCCCATGGAACGGTCAATCCTACCGGTATTGTTCCGCTAGGGCCTGAAATCGACTATTCCGTGCCGCATGATCGGGAACGGTTTGGCTAGGCAACAGAAAATCACCGTCACCATTTTTCCGACAAGGCAGCGCCGCTGAATATTTCGGCGAGCCGCCTTCTGGTACCACCGTCGGTTCCCTCAGGCATATCATCCAGGTTGAAAAAATCCTGCTCGGCGATTTCCGCGTTGGGCTTCGGCACATGAGTCCGTTCCCACTCACGCACGAGAAAGACTGCGATGTGATCCCCCGGGAAATTGGCGCCGTTCTCGAATACACCATGCAAATCGGCTGGCGCGGTCGGTACGATACCCGCTTCCTCATCCAACTCGCGTTCAAGCGCCGTCACGAGGGATTCAGATCGCTCGACGCCGCCACCAGGAAAAAACCAGCCCTGCCTGTATCCGTGCCGGACAAGCAAAACGCGCTTTTCCGCATCAATAACAACTCCCTGAGCGCCGAGTGTTAGCCCGCGTGTCAGACGCCACCAGGGTCTCAGAACCCTTCTGACAAGTATGCCGGAAATCGTCTTTTTCGTCATTTGAGGTCCCCGGCTTGTCAAGGCCGCCAGCCGCAACGATAAAAGGGCGTTGCCCGTTTGGGCCGTGTGGAGAAGACTGCCGCCATCATATCCGCAGGAATCACAGCACCCATGTTCACCCTTGCCTTCCTATCAGACCCGCACATCGCCCCGCTGCCCAAACCCACCATAGGTGAGCTCGCAAGCAAGCGCCTCTTCGGGTACATCAATTGGCAGCTGTCCCGCAAGGCGGTGCATGACCGGAGCATCCTGGACGCAATTACCGCTGATTTGCTCGCGCAGAAAACCGATCATATTGCGGTCGGCGGTGACCTCATCAATCTCGCCCTTCCTGGGGAATTCGGTCCAGCCCTTGACTGGCTCAAATCATTGGGTGCGCCCGAACACGTCAGCGTCGTTCCAGGAAACCATGACGCATATGTGGTGTCGGACCATCGGACCGGAACTGGTCTGTGGTCCAACTACATGTGCAGTGATGTGTCACAATTGCAGAAACAGGCTCCAGGGCCTGACAGTTTTCCCTATGTCAGGCGAATGGGACGCATTGCGCTCATCGGGCTTTCTTCCGCCGTGCCGAAACCGCCGTTCTTTGCATCGGGTAGGTTGGGAGCGACGCAAATTTCCGCTCTCCGTAGTTCCCTGAGCGACCTCAAGAAAGATGATCTCTTCCGCGTTGTCATGGTCCATCATCCTCCGTTGCCAGGGCTTTCAAGCAAGCGGAGAGGGCTGGATGACGTAAAGGAGCTGGAGGCAGTTTTGCTGGAAAATGGCGCGGAACTCGTACTTTATGGGCACCGCCATATTCATGCGATTGACACCCTTGCCAGCACGCCCCCGGCACCAGTTATCGGCGCCCCATCGGCTTCATCGGCAGATGCAAAACCGGGCCATCTAGCCCGCTACTATCTCTTCCGCATCTGGCAAAGCGAAAAACATTGGAATTGCGAAATGATCGCACGCGGGCTGGAAACCATCGATGGACCTATTGCCGAGCTTGAGCGGCGCATGATTATTGGGTGATCGGCAGGCCGTAAGACAGGAGCCCCGCCACACCGGTAAGAACGCCGATTGTGAAGGCGGCAATAACCAGCCATGGTCGGCTATTGGACCTGGATCGAGTGAAGATCCTGTCATAGGAGACGCCAGCCGCTTGCCGCTCTCGAGTGACAATTTCATGGGCAACATATTCCGTGATGCGTCCTGCCATGACGCCAACGTCGTCGGTCTCAACCAACACGCGGCGGCCTGTACCTTCGTTGCGGATCATCCGGTAGATCTCGCCTGAATTGTCCATCGCCACATAGGTCATGATGTCGATCCACAAACGCGCCGGTTTACTCGGCACCAGGGCGAGAGCAAAGCGGTCGTCCTCGATCGGAATGTCATCGAAAACATGCTCTACGGAAGCATGTAGAACCTCAAGCCGGGCCATTTCGATGCTGCGGCGGTCAACTGATTTGTCCAGGTCTTCGGCTTCCTGAACGCGCGCGAGATGAATTGCATCACGAAGGGACGTGGCGGTTGCTGGCTCGTCGCGTTTTTTCTCCAACTTGGTCATTTATATTCGCGCTTCCACGCTGCCGACATACTGACTGTCGTCAGTTTAACATTATTGTGGCTGAAAGCGGGAGAAATGTTCATCCCTCGCCCGACGTCTGAGGGGGTAGAATGGTGCCTGGACCGATACTATTTTAGTGGGCAACAGCCACGTTCATGCTATCCGTCACAAACCGTCTTCCAAACTCAGAAATGACGCACCCCACCAAAATGACATCCTCTTCAAGCCTACGCGCACGCCTCGCGCCGATTATCGACAGTCCACAGACCGAGCGTTTCATAATGCTGATTATTGTGCTCAATGCGGCGATCTTGGGCTTGGAGACCAGTGGCAGGGCGATGGCAGTGGCTGGACCCGTGCTGAAGATGGCCGACCACATTATTCTGGGAATCTTCGTGGTTGAGCTCGCCGTGCGCATATTTGTGCACAGGGCCCAATTCTGGCGCGATCCCTGGAGCCTGTTCGATTTCAGTGTTGTCGCCATCGCATTGATCCCTGCGACCGGCAATCTGTCGGTTCTGCGCGCACTGCGCATCATCCGTGCGTTGCGGCTCATCTCAGCCATCAAGTCCATGCGTCGCGTCGTCGGCGGACTGCTCCACGCGATCCCCGGCATGGGCTCCATCGTCGCGCTGCTCGGTCTGGTGTTCTACGTCTTCTCTGTAATGGCGACCAAATTGTTCGGTGCCGATTTCCCGCAATGGTTTGGCACCATCGGCGAGTCTGCCTATTCGCTGTTCCAGATCATGACCTTGGAGAGCTGGTCGATGGGTATCGTCCGGCCCGTCATGGAAGTGCATAGCTGGGCTTGGGCCTTTTTTGTGCCCTTTATCCTGATCACGAGCTTCACAGTGCTCAACCTGTTTATTGGCATCATTGTCGACGCCATGCAGACCCAGCATGAGGCTGAGCTGGAAGCTGATCAGGAATCAACCAGAGCCGAAATCGATGAAATATTGAAGGAAGTACGCGCCTTGCGAAAAGAGATCAAAAATCAACGTGCTACAAAATAGGCCAAATAGGACGCCGCATTCTCTGTTGGCCCGAAAACAAGAAGATCGGGGCTAGTTTTTTGCCAGAACAACACCGTTGCGCGCGTCATCGAACCAACGGTCGATTGCCGAATTCACATTACCCTTGAGCCTGGATTTCCACGCATAGATCGTGGCATCCAGCGCTTCCTGGTTCGAGGCCACGAACTTGTCGCGGTTAAATTCTTTCTGCGCCTCGTTGATGAAATAGTCTGCCGCGACACCGACCAGCAAACCGGCCACCGCGCCAACAACCTGACCACCGGCCGGCTGCACCACTGTTCCGGCCACCGCGCCCTGTTCGGCAAGTGCGAGACGCGCGCCGAAGGAGGTGACGAAACGGCGCGACAGCATTCCAAATGTGCGCGCCATGACCCGGTTCATCGCCGGACCAAGAACCAGCGCACCCACGGTGCCACTACCTGCGGCAACCCCAATGCCCGCAATACCGTCGAAGGCCCGGTCTTCCATCAGGTACGTCGGCGCCTTCCACTTCTGCGCGTCCCAGTCGAGCTTCGTATCGGTCAGTTTTTCGTTGGCGGGAATGTCGGCCAAATGCTGTGTGTGCTTGGCGAGAAACAGCTGCAACCGCATGTCGCCATTGGCGATCACGCGCCGATAGCTCTCGTGAGACCGGCGCACAAGTGTCTCGAGCCCTTCGGTAATCTTGCGGTCGCGCAGATCGGGTTTCAAGACCTGATCCTTGTAATGGCGCATAAAGTAGTCCTTGAGGTCACGTTCAACGGCCTCGCCCAGACTTTCATATTCGCCGGCCTCCACAAATCGTGTGGCCGCGGAAGCAAGCGACTCTTTCAGGACGATATAAGAGCGCTTCCATTCAAAGAACCAATCCGCATACGCATCAACCGCCTGCTCCCTGTCCGCGAAGGCATTGTCAAACAATCGATCGATGTCTGCGTCCGCTGCGCGTTTGATCCGATCACGCTCGTCATCGAGCATGAGGATCGTTTCGTTGACGAAAGCGTCCGCATCTGACTTGGACGCCGCGACCTGGCGCAGCTTGCCATCGACATCGCGCACGACAAGATCGACCGCATCCTTGGGAAGCGACGGCTTCACGAATATTTCGAAGATGCTGCGATCGGGATGCGTCGAAGCCGTATAATCCTGATGACGCTGATATGATCGCCAGAATGTGGTGCCAAGCGAGGCGAGGCCATAGGCTGCAAGCATCAGTGCGACTGTAACGCCTATCGGTCGGACAAAGGCCGCAACCGGCCCCAATTTGCGTATCTTGGCATTCGTCCGGTTTCGCTTGCGTGCAGGCACGCGGTTACGCGCGGCTACTTTGCCGCGACCGTCAGACTTGACGACTTCGGTGGTATTGGCTGCCATAAATATGCGGTCCGGTTACGTAGTTCTATATGGCGTCACAATCAGGCTACCACAAGCTGATGACCAGGGTTGATGCAGCTTTAGACATTTCTTTCAATAAGTTAATACGTAAATTTCTTGCAGCGACCAGCGGCAAAAACCATGAACCTGAAGACGCCACCACAGGAATTGCTGCAACATCTGGTCGGATCAGGGACCGGCGAAAGGCTGTTTCGACCCCGAGACACCGATATCCTTCCTTCTGATACGGGCGCATATGCTCTGATCCTACGTTTGAGCCAAAAGGTCGTGCCAGCACGCCCGCGCGGCATCTCCGGTCCGCTTGCCCAAGGCTGGTATGTTTACGCAGGTTCCGCACATGGCCCAGGCGGCATCCGTTCGCGCGTCGCGCGCCACATGCGCCGAAAGAAAACTCTCCACTGGCACATCGATCAGCTGACCACACAGGAAAATGTGCATGTCTGGGCTGCACCCTCACCAGATGCAGCCGAATGCGATCTCGTCGCGAGCCTCACCCGAACAGGCCGGTTCTATGTCCCCTGCCCCGGTTTTGGCAGCAGCGACTGCAAGAAATGTAGTGCACACCTGCTGGCGTGGCGGCAATCCGGCTAGACGCGCGTCATCTGCCGGCGCAAGCGGTCCTTCAGAAGGGGATCAATTCGAGCACGGAACTCGCCATAGTGCTCGGTTTGGCCATGAGCCTCGACGGCCGCTTCATCCTCATAGAGCTCATAGAGGAAAAATTTGTCTGGATTTTCCGGATCCTCACACAGATCGAAATAGCGGCATCCGGGCTCCTTCTCGAGCGAATTGCCCGCTTGTGTCTGCAGGATTTCACGCACTTCTGCTCCCTTGCCGGGATGTGCTTCAAAATCGACAATTACGGCAATCATGGCTGGTTCCTCCCTCCAAAAGCGAGATCGCGCCGCCATGGCGGCGAATTCCCCGCGGCTCTTGTGGCCGCAAACGCAACCATGCACAAGGGTCTGTGCAGTTGGTTTTTTGATCCACGGGCTATACAAACCGGCAATGAACGCAAGCGCAGCAGCACATGCCGGCAGCGTTATCAGCATATTCCCGCAGCGAAAGACAAAACAAATGGCCCCCAAAAAAGACCCAAAATCAGGCGGCTTCAACGACCGGCTGACAAGTTATGGCGACGCTGCTTTCTCCAAATACCTGAGGACGGTCTTCCTCAAATCGATGGGTTACACCGACGACGCGCTCGACCGGCCCATCATCGGTATCGCCAACACCTACTCGGCCTACAATTCATGCCACGCGACCGTGCCCAAGCTGATGGAAGCCATCAAGCGCGGTGTCATGCTGGCAGGCGGACTGCCGTTCGAGTTTCCGGTCATCAGCCTGCACGAGTCCTTCTCCTACCCAACCTCGATGTATCTGCGGAACCTCATGTCCATGGACACCGAGGAAATGATCCGCGCCCAGCCCATGGATGCCGTGGTGCTGATCGGCGGATGCGACAAGACGGTTCCCGCATTAGTGATGGGCGCTGCAAGCGCCAACACACCGGCCATCCTCGAAGTGACCGGCCCCATGCTGACCGGTTCCTACCAGGGCGTGCGCGTTGGCGCCTGCACCGACTGCCGCAGTTTCTGGGCCAAATATCGAGCAGGAGAAATTCAGGAAGAGCAACTCCCCGACATCACCGACCAGCTTGGCCCCACTCCCGGCACCTGCATGGTCATGGGCACGGCCAGTACCATGGCTTTGATGTCGGAGGCGCTCGGCATCATGCTGCCCGGCGGTGCCACCATCCCAGCCGTCATGTCGCAACGGCTTCGCCATGCTGAACAGACCGGCGCACAAGCCGTCGCAATGGCAGGGGGCAATCAAACCCTGGACAAGATCATCACCAAAGGATCCGTTGAAAACGCTTTGAGGGTTCTGCTCGCCATTGGTGGCTCGACCAACGGTCTTATTCACCTCACGGCAATGGCTGGTCGGCTCGGCATCGATATTTCTCTGGAACGGGTCGACGAACTCAGCCAGGAGACCCCGGTGATCGTCGATCTGAAACCTTCCGGTGAACACTATATGCAGGAACTCCATGAGGCCGGCGGCTTTGCCACCATTCTGCGCACGTTGGCGCCCCTGCTCGATATGGACCAGAAAACCGTGTCAGGCCAAACGCTGCAGGAGACTCTGGACGCCGCACCGCAATGGGACCAGACGGTGGTCAAGCCCTTAAACGACCCGCTCTCCAGTGAAGGTGGCCTCGCGGTACTCCGGGGCAATTTGGCGCCGGGTGGCGCCATCATCAAACAGAGCGCCTCCTCCGATGCACTGCGCGCGCATACCGGCAAGGCAATTGTATTTGACTCGGTAGAAGACCTCGCTTCGCGTATCGACGACCCGGACCTGGATGTTACCAAAGAAGACATTCTGGTTATGCGAAATGCCGGACCGATTGGTGCACCAGGCATGCCGGAAGCAGGCTACCTGCCAATACCGAAAAAACTCGCGCAGGCTGGCGTGAAAGATATGGTTCGGATTTCCGATGCCCGTATGAGCGGCACGGCATTCGGTTCGATTGTGCTGCATGTGACGCCGGAGGCGGCTATCGGTGGACCACTCAGCCTGATCGAAACCGGAGACACCGTCACGCTCGACATCCCAAACCGCCGGTTGGATGTTGCTTTGAGTGCCGAAGAACTCGGAAAACGTAAGGTCATTCGGGACAAGAAGCCACGGCGGGAGGTCCCTGAGCGCGGTTACGCACGTCTGTTAGAGAATTCCATCCTGCAGGCCGACAAAGGCTGTGATTTCGACTTTCTCCTGCCGACATAAAGCGATGCACCGCAACGGATTTGTCACAATCTGTTGTTCAAAAGCCACAGACTCCAAAAATCTGAAAAGATGAAAGGGCCAAAATATGGCTCTCTGATGTATCAGATTGTAATATCGGCTCACGCGAAATCTCAGAGGGCCGAAATGATGCGTACGAGGCATTACCTATTTCTGGTGTTGTGTGCCGGGCTTGTGGCCGGCACCGTTATGACCCCCCAACCGGCGGAAGCCGCGTGCAGGTGGTTCAAGGCAACTCACAACGGAACCGACTTTTTCTATGCGGACGGTGCTGCCGGCACGGCGGAATTCAAGCTGAACAGCACCATCGACCAATGGAAAGCGACACGGCGCATCAGGCGCGCCAAGGTGTACCGGACCAAGACCAAGTGCGGCCAATGGTTTGTGAAATATATGCTGCCCCACAAGCACTGCATCGCAAAAGCGAAAGTTTGCTACTAGCAATTCGTACGGCCCGTACGACGCGGCAGGGCTTATACGGAGGATATTGTAATGCGGATGTTTCTCACACTGACTGCCACTCTGCTGGCGGCCTTTTTCATTCTGACCACCACTGCACCTGAAGAGGCGCAAGCCAGGTGCAAGACGTTTGAGGCGAGTCACAACGGCACGGATTTTTTCTACGCGGATGGCACCGAAGGAACAGTGAAGAACAAGCTCGTTTGGTATGTCGAGCAGTGGCAGAAGGAAAAGGGCGTCAAAAGAGTGCGATATGGCAAGGTTCATATCAAATGCGGCCAGTGGTTCGTCAAATACATGCTCCCCCATCGCAACTGCAAGGCAAAGTCGCGCGTCTGCTACTAGGCGGC
>DEIT01000070.1:9002-15626 GCA_002352635.1 Hyphomicrobiaceae bacterium UBA2767
ACACTGGCAAGCATGGTCGCCCATGACGACTATGAGGTCGTCTGCGCCTGGGACCCTGATCCGGAGGCTTGTGCCCGGGTCAAAGAGGCGCATCCGACCGTTCAAATCGCAGCCAGCGCCGAGGAAGTCATCGAAGATGGCAACACGAACGCCATTTATATCGCCAGCCCTCCTACAACGCATACGCCCTATGCGCGAGCAGTCGCGGAAGCAGGAAAATGCATCTTTTGCGAGAAACCCCTCGGTATCGATATTGCCGAGTCAGAGGCACTTGCACGGTTCGTTGAAGACTGTGGCGTGCCGAATGCAATCAATTTCAATCATTCAAATGCACGAAGCAGCACGCATCTGGAAAACGAACTGGCGTCCGGCGCGGCTGGAGAGGTGACCGGTGTCGACATTTTCATCCACCTGACTGAATGGCCTCGAGAATTTCAGTCACACGCAACGTGGCTCGCCGGTCGGAAGCAAGGCGGATTTACGCGGGAGATGATCTCACACTGGGTATACCTCACACGCCGCCTGCTTGGAGACGGCAAGGTGCTGTCGCGCAATGCCACATTTCCGGACGCCAGCGACAAGGCGGAGACCAGACTGGTCGCCGAGCTCGAATTCGGCGGTGTGCCAACGATCATAAACGCGGCCTGCGGTGGCGCCGGACCAGTCGGCACGCAGTACACGCTCTGGGCTGGCCGCAAATCCTTCATGCTCCATAGCGGCGGCCGGATCAGCGTGACGGAAGGCGTGGATTGGAAACCGATATCCGCAAATGGCGACGAGGACAGTGAGGATGACATCTCCCGAAACATCAGCGCTGTCGCGAAAGCCTTTCGGGGTGAACCCGCGAAGATCGCTACGATCGCCGATGGCTTGGCTGTACAAAAGATCGTGGAAGCATTAATCGCAAACTAGGGTTCGGCAAACCGCATTTCTAGGAAGCAACCGGCTGTTTCGGTGCCTGAAATGTCGCGTCGGGCAATCGCCCTTCTTCGGCCGCGTGGCAGGCGACGATATGACCTGAACGCTCCGTCGGGGTTGGAGCCTCAGACCGGCATCGGTCGTTTGCAAATGGGCAACGCGGATGAAAAGCGCATCCGGGTGGCGGGTTGATCGGATTTGGCACCTCTCCTGCGACAGGCACACGCTCGCGACCCGTCATTTCAAGATCAGGAATGGTTTCGAGTAGAAGCCTCGTATAGGGGTGTTGCGGGCGAGTGAACAGATCCTTCGCTGCCGCCACCTCACACAGCCGGCCCAGATACATAACGCCGATCTTGTCCGACAGGTGATAGACGACCGCCAGGTTATGGCTGATGAACAGATAGGTGAGGCCGAACTCTTTCTGCAGATCTTTCATCAGGTTCAGGATTTGCGCCTGTACCGAAACATCGAGCGCCGATGTCGGCTCGTCGCACACGAGGAACTCCGGATTAGAAGACAATGCCCGCGCAATGGAAATACGTTGGCGTTGCCCTCCGGAAAACTCATGCGGATACTTTTCGCCATCCACAGGAGAAAGCCCGACCTGGGTCAGCAGGGCGCCCACCTTGTCGATCTGCTCGTCACGCGATTTAACGAGCCCAAAGACGCGGATAGGTTCCGCGATAATGTCCCGCACGCGCCATCTGGGGTTAAGGCTGGCGTATGGATCCTGGAAAATCATCTGCCAGCGCCGGCGAAGCGCAGCAGAGTCGGCGCGCGAATGCGCATCGGCCACGTTGCGCCCTTCGAACTTGATTACACCGCGGCTCGGTTTGTGGAGGCCGACCACCAGCTTGGCGACAGTAGATTTGCCACATCCGGATTCACCGACGAGCGAAAACGTTTGACCTTGATTGATTTTGAACTCCAGGCCATCGACAGCCTTGAGGATCTGTTTTTGTGCACCTTCGATCTTGCGTGCAAGCCAGGGCTTCGACACATCGAAATGCTTAGCGAGATCCGTCACTTCAAGCAGCGGCTCCGAAGACAGCTTCGACATGGAGCGTTCAGCCACGACGACCCTCTTTGTCGAATTGCCAGCACGCGGCTTCGGCATTGCGTCCGGCATGCATCAGTTCGGGACGCTCCTCACGGCACCTGGCGAACACCTTCGGGCAGCGCGGATTGAAGGAGCAACCCCGTGGAATTTCCGTAAGCCGGGGCATTGCGCCGTCAATCTGTGTCAAACGCTCCACATCGTGGCCAACCATGGGGATCGCACCCATAAGGCCAACCGTGTAGGGATGCTTGGGCTGTTTGACAACGCGCCTCACCGGCCCCACTTCGGCAATGCGCCCTGCATACATCACCGCCACACGGTCTGCGGTTTCCGCAATGACCCCCATATCGTGGGTGATCAGCATCACCGCTGTCTTGTGTTCCCGGCACAGCTTTTTGATGAGTGCAATGATCTGGGCCTGGATGGATACATCAAGTGCGGTGGTCGGTTCATCCGCAATGATAAGGCGCGGGTTCGCGCACAGCGCCAGAGCAATCACCACACGTTGGCGCATACCACCGGAAAACTCGTGCGGGTAGGAATCGATACGCCGCTCCGCCGCCGGGATTCCCACTTCGCCCAAGAGATCAATCGCTCGTCCCTTCGCCTCTTCCTGTGTCAGGTCCATATGAACCCGAATTGTCTCAATGAGCTGGCGGCCGATGGTGTATAGCGGGTTGAGGCTGGTGAGTGGATCCTGAAAAATCGCACCGATTTTTTCGCCGCGAATTTTCCGCATCTCCTCGTAGGACAGGTTGTCGATGCGTCGGTCTTCGAGCTTGATTTCTCCTGCAGTCACTCGTCCCGGCGGCTCAAGCAAGCCAATGATGGCCGCGCCGGTCAGGGACTTGCCGGCGCCGGATTCGCCTACGACACCAAGCACCTCACCTTCCTCGATTTGGAAGCTTACATCGTCAAGCGCGAGCAAACTGCCCCGCCGGGTTGGAAACTCAACGCGCAGATTTTCCACTTCCAGCAACGCCATGCCATCACCTCAGTTTCGGGTTTAGGGCGTCGCGCAACCAGTCGCCGAGCAGATTCACCGACAATACAAGGGTCACAAGCGCAAGCGAAGGGAACAGAGTGATCCACCATTCCCCGGAGAACAGGAAATTGTTTCCGACGCGGATCAGGGTGCCGAGTGATGGTTGTGTTGGCGGCACCCCGACACCGAGAAAAGACAGCGTGGCCTCCGTGATAACAGCCAACGCCAATCCGATTGTCGCCAGCACCAAAACCGGCCCCATCACGTTGGGGAGCACGTGGCTGAGCATGATCTTGACCGGATGCACTCCAATAACGCGAGCCGCCGACACATACTCCTTGTTTCGTTCCACGAGCGTCGCTCCCCGGGTAACACGTGCATAGCGCGGCCAGTCGGAAATACCGATGGCGAGGATGAGCACGTAGATCGCCATTTCATCGCGTAGGTGAATTGGCAACAGGATATGAGCAACGCCATCAATCATCAGCGCAACGAGGATAGCCGGAATGGTGAGCTGCACATCGGCCATGCGCATGACGATCGTTTCTACCCAACCGCTAAGATATCCCGCCAGCAACCCCAGCCCGACGCCGATCACCATTGAAAACAACACGGCCGAGAAGCCGACGATCAGGGAAACCCTGCTGCCGTAGATAATCGTGGAGAGAATATCGCGGCCCTGATCATCCGTACCGAGTGGAAAATTCGGCGTACCGTCAGCCTCCCATGCAGGCGGGGTGAAGGCGTCCATAAGGTCGAGCGTCGCGGGATCGAACGGATTATGTGGCGCAACCCAGGGGGCAAATGCAGCTGCAAAGAAGAAGATCGCCGCGACGATTGCCGACACCACAGTTACGGGCGAGCGGATGAAACTATAGAAAATGTCACTGTCGAGAATACGATGCAGAAGATTTTCCGGTCGTGTAGTTCCGAGCGGGTTGTCTGACATGACGCTATTCCCCGCCGCCGGCCGAAACCGTACGCTCAACCCGAAGGCGTGGATCGACGACGAAATAGAGGATGTCGACAAAGAGATTGATGGTCACGAAAATGGCTGCAACGAGGACCAGGTAGGCCGCCATGACAGGAATATCGGCAAATCCCACGGCCTGAATGAACAGGAAACCCATACCCGGCCACTGGAACACGGTTTCGGTGATGATGGAAAAGGCGATAAGCGATCCGACATTGAGGCCGATGATAGTGATGACCGGCACGAGAGTGTTCTTGAAGGCGTGACCGAAATTGATCATGCGGTCGGGAAGCCCCCGCGCGCGCGCAAACTTTATATAGTCGGTGCGCATTACCTCGAGCATTTCCGAGCGCACCAGACGCAAGATCAACGTCATCTGAAACAGCGCAAGCGTAACGGATGGCATAATGATTGCCTTCCAGCCGGAAACTGTCAGAAAGCCCGTCGACCACCAGCCGAGTTGTGTGACCTGCCCGCGCCCAAATGACGGAAGCCATCCCAGATTGACGGAAAACACATAGATCAGAAGAATGCCGATCACGAATGTGGGCAGTGACACGCCGATGAGCGATAGGGTCAGAATCGTGCGGCTGCTCATGGCATAGCGCTTGATGCCCGTGTAAACGCCCAGCGGAATCCCCAAGAGAATGGACAGGATTGCCGAGGCGCCGACCAGTTCGAGTGTCGCCGGCATGCGCTCTGAAATGAGTGCCGCAACCGGGCGTTGAAGCCGGTAGGAAATTCCAAATTCGCCTTGAACCGCATTTCCCAGAAAACGGCCGAACTGAACGATAAACGGATCGTTCAACCCGAGACTGTCACGCATCGCCTCACGGTCCTCGAACGAAGCTTCCTGCCCAACCATGTTGTCGACCGGGTCGCCAACAAAGTTGAACAAAAGGAAAGACACAAACGCCACGACGATCATCACCGCCACGGCCTGGAACACGCGCTGTAGAATATAGGCAGTCATGGCGGCTTGCGCTCCCCCGGATAGAAAACCCCGGGCGTGTGATGATCACACGCCCGGGAGTCTGTCCTATCGCCAGCAGGCCATAGCTATTTCTTGAACTTGGTGTAGATGAAACGGACACCATCGTCGGCAACGATCGGCACGTCGATACGGTCGTTCATCGCCCAAACGATAACCTGGTGATGCAACGGCAGATAATTGACGTTGTCTTTCATCTTCTTCCACACCTTGCCGATCAGTTCATCGCGCTTGCCGAAATCGGTTTCGATCTCGATCTGGTCGATCGCCTTGTTGATCTCCGGATCGTTAAAGCCCGTTCCGTTCCAACCCTTGTCCGCGCCCTTTGTCAGGAACGAAAACACATAGTGGGAATCAAGAGTGGGAACACCCCAGCCAAGCATGTAAAAGTCCGTTTCCCTGTTCTTGATCTTTGGGAAATGGATCGTTTTCGGGATTGCCGACAACGTCACCTTCACGCCGATTTTGGCAAGCATTCCGACGACGGCCTGACAAATCCCTTCATCATTGATGTAACGGTTGTTCGGGCAGTCGAGCTGGATTTCGAAGCCGTTGGGATACCCCGCCTCGGCGAGCAATTTCTTGGCGGCCGCTGGATCATACGTATGTCGCTTGTCGAGACCCGGCGTATGGCCATGGATAAACTTCGACGTGATGATACCGGCCGGAACCGAATAGCCACGCATCACCTTTTTCTTGATCGCGTCGATATCGATCGCCTGATAGAACGCCTTGCGGACGCGCACATCCTTGAACGGATTCTTGTCCTTGACGCTCGCCGTAATCAGCTTGTCCTTGCCCTGGTTCATGCCGAGGAAAATCGTACGGGTTTGCGCCGTTTGCCTGATCTTCAAGCCTGGTGTCGATTTGATCCGGTTAAGGTCCTGCAGCGGCGGATCAAGGATGAAATCGAGTTCACCCGAAAGAAGTGCGGCAACGCGCGTCGCGGGATTTGAAATCGGCGTATAGATGATCTCGTCGACCTCATGCGGGAACTGCTTCAGTCCCCACCAATCTTCGTTCTTGACCAGCACGGTCTTCACATCCGGCTCGCGAATTTTCAGTTTAAAGGGACCCGTACCCATGGCATGGCGGACGGCATAGGTTTCCTCTTTCGCTGCCCGGTCCTGGGGCTTGGTTACATCATTCTTTTCCGACCATGCCTTCGACATGATGAAAATAGTGGTGAGTTGGTTTGGAAAAATGGGGTTTGGTCCAGAGTGAATGATATGGACCTTGTGGGGGTTGATAATCTTGACTTCTTTGACGCTGTTTACCTGCTTCTTGTAGTCGGACGTCGGTGACAAAACGCGCTCGAAGCTGAACTTCACGTCGTCGGCCGTAAAGTCAGATCCATCGTGCCATTTGACGCCCTTGCGCAGTTCGAACTCCCATGTGGTGGGGTTGATCAGCTTCCAGGACGTGGCAAGCCACGGAGTGAATTTCAGATCTTTGTCCGCGTAAACAAGAGTGTCGTACACCTTGCGCGAGGCAGAGTTGGTCGGCGCTTCGTTGGCGGCATGCGGATCGCCAGTCAGCGCATCTCCCTGGCTGGCCCAGCGAATTGTATTTTTCGCTGTAGCCGGCGTTGCGGCAAACGCAACCGCCGAAACGACCAGGATTCCGCCAAATACTTGACGTAGTTTCATGAGCATGAACCTCCCTTACTCACATTCGTATACAATTTTTATTGT